>CBIHQZ010000509.1:0-5629 GCA_966212315.1 uncultured Myxococcales bacterium | reverse complement strand
GTCGCGCTGACGCACGCACCCGTCGAGCGTGCGCTGGTACAGCTCGACTCGCTGAACGATCATCCGGCGATGAACGCGCGAACGATCTGCACCCTCTCGCTCCTCACGGCATCGCTCGTCGCATGCGGTGTACCGGTCGAAGGCGACGACGGTTCCGCCGATGGCGGCAGCGACGCCCGCGCCGACAGTGCGACGCTCGATGCCTCGGATGCATCCGACGCGATGCTCGCCGAAGACGCCGTGTCCGAAGCCAGTCCCGACACGAGTGACGCACCAACCGATGCGCCGCCTGCGCCCGTCACCGCGGCCGACCTTCTCGCGCGCACGGGCTCGTGCAATCGCATCGCCGGTTCGCCGCTCTACAGCACCGACTCGGGCGAGACCGCGACGATCCCGCTCTGTCAGCTCGAGGGGGCGATCTTCTGGCAGGCCGACATGGACATCGACTGCGACGGGGGATCGAGTTCGCTGTGCCGTTCGGACCCGTCGTATCTCCCCGACACGAGCGCCAACACATCGAGCGGCATGCCACTCGACGCGAGCACCCTCCCCTTCATCGTGATTCCGCTGCCGCGCACGGGATTCGATTTCCGCACGCACGACATTCATCTCGGCAGCGTTGCCGCGGTGATCTATCAGGGGCGCGTCGTGTACGCGATCTTCGGCGACGAGGGTCCCAGCAGCATCATCGGTGAAGGCTCGAACGCGCTTGCCACCGCACTCGGCATCGACGCCGATCCGCGCGTCGGCGGGGTCGACAACGGCGTCACGTACATCGTCTTCACCGGCGCGAGCGGCGTCGTCTCGCGCAACGAAGACCATGCCGAAGCGACCACGCTCGGCGAAATGCGCGCCGCGGAATTCATTCGCGCGAACTGATCACGCCGCGACGAACTGCCGCTCGACGAGTCGCCGGTACAACCCGTCCTCGGACATCAACCCGCGATGGCTCCCGCTCTGCACCAGTCGTCCGCCGTCGAGCACGAGCACGCGATCGGCCCCGACCACGGTGCTCAATCGATGCGCGATCACCAACGTAGTGCGTCCCTTCATCAAGCGGTCGAGCGCCTCTTGCACGAGATGCTCGCTCTCGGCATCGAGCGCGCTCGTCGCTTCGTCGAGCACCAGGATCTTCGGGTCTTTCAGTACCGCGCGAGCGATTGCCACGCGCTGCTTCTGACCGCCCGACAACTGCACACCGCGCTCACCCACCGGCGTGTCGTAGCCCGCGGGAAACTTCGTGACGAAGTCGTGTGCGTTGGCCGCACGCGCGGCAGCCTCGACCTCCGCGTCCGTCGCATCGGGACGGCCGTAGCGAATGTTCTCGCGCACGCTGCTGGAGAAGAGCACCGGCTCCTGCGAGACCACGCCCACGTGCTGCCGCAGCCATGTCGCGTCGAACTCGCGCAGGTCGCGGCCGTCGAGCGAGATGCGCCCTTCCTCGGGGTCGTAGAGGCGCGAGAGGAGCGCCGCGATCGTCGATTTCCCCGCGCCCGACGGGCCGACGAGAGCGACGACTTCACCTGCGCGAATGGACAAATCGAGTCCGTGCAGCACCCGTGATTCGGGGCGCGCGGGGTATGCGAACACCACGCGATCGAAGGAGATCGCACCGTCGATGCGGTCTTCTTTCACGCCGCCCTCGGTCTTCATCGCGGGCTCGCGATCGACGAGCGCGAACACGCGTTCGGCTGCGCCAGTGGCCTTCATGAGATCGGCCCACAACTCGCTCAACGCACCCAGCGAGAAGCCGACCATGATCGTGTAGACGAGGAACGAAGTGAGCCCGCCGACCGAGAGCTTGCCGT
This sequence comes from uncultured Myxococcales bacterium, assembly GCA_966212315.1. Taxonomy (GTDB): domain Bacteria; phylum Myxococcota_A; class Polyangia; order Polyangiales; genus CBIHQZ01. The sequence goes on along the minus strand of CBIHQZ010000509.1, from coordinate 3,821 downwards.
CGAGCACGAGGTGGCCGCCGTACCAGAGCATCGCCGCCGCGGCCGCGTAGCCGAAGAACGACGCGACGCCCATGAACACCCCGGTGGTGCGAATGCGCATGCGCGCGATCGAGAACGAGGTGTCGACGGTCGCGCCGTAACGCTCCTGCTCGATCGGTTCGGCCGCGAACGATCGCACCGTGCGAATGCCGGCGATGCTCTCCTCGGCCACGTGACTCGCTTCACCGAGTGCGTCTTGCACGTCGCGCGCGAGTTTGCGCACCCGGCGCCCCTGCGCCATCGCGCCGAGCGCTACCGGTGGCACGACGAGGAGCATGAGCAGCGTGAGTCGCGGCGATGTGTAGAGCAGCAGGACGACGCCGCCGAGCACGGACGCGGCGTTCCGCAGCGCCATCGAGATGTTCACGCTCACCGCGTTCTGAAGCACGGTGGTGTCCGACGCGAGACGATTGAGCAGCTCACCGGTGCTGCGCGCGTCGAAGAACGCGATTTCCTGGCGGAGAATCGATGCGTACAGATCGCGCCGCAGTCGCGCCACGATGCGCTCGCCCGCGGTCGTGAAGAGAATGTAGCGGCTCGCACCGGCGACGCCCTGGAGCGCGAAGATCACGCACATCGCAATGGCGGTGCGATCGATGATGGCGCCGTTGCGTTGCGCGAGCGCGGTGTCGATGAGACGACGCAGCGCTTGCGGCACGAGCAGGGTCATCACGCTCGCGATCACGAGGAACACGGTGCCGGCGACGAGCGACGCGGCCTCGGGGCGCGCGAGGCGCAGCAAGCGGCTGATGGGGACGCCGGACGCACGTGGCGAGCTGGACGAAGTTGTCACTGAGAGAAGCTCATGGGTTCGAAGGGGCGGACAGACGAACGATTCAGGGCATCAGTGCGCGGGTGGCGCGGAGGCGGTGTTGGTGGACGTCGCGTCGACCACGCGGCTCGACATCAAGCGCACGCGACGGCGGCTGTGCGCCATGCCGGGCGCGTGGAACTCGGCTTCACGCGTGACTTCGTCGAACTCGACCTCACCGGCAACGCCGATGGTCGGCGACTCACCCGGCATCGACGGCAGCGCGCTGACGAAGGGATCACGCGACGTGACCACCTGGAACGACCAGTGCGAACGCCACGTCCCGGTCATCGCCGGCGGATCGATGCCGCGCACGGCGTCCTGGATTGCTCGCATTGCATCGCGATCGAAACCGCTCACGCCCGAGTGCGTGAGCAGGCGCGTGGCGATGATGCGACCGCTCGCGTCCTGATCGACTTCGATCTCGACACTCGTGGTGCGTGCAGTCGCGGCGGCGCGTGCAGCCATCGTGTTCGCGGGCTGGAGCAGCGGGCTGTTCGGATGATTGTATTGCAGCAGCTCGGCGGCGCGTCCGGCGCGGCCTTCCGCGAGCGGCCCGAGCGAGCGGCGCGTCGCATCCATCGACGTCGACGTCGGCGCGACGAAGGTGTTGAGCACGGTCTCGCCGATGGTCGGAGTGGGAACGTACGGCGGATGGAACACGCGCGTCGCTTCGCGCGCGACGCGGCGGTAGTACGGCAACGCACCCGGAATGTTCGAGGGCGCCGCGTCTTCGACCAGTCGACGGAGGTAACCCGCCGATGCTTCCCGCACTTGCGAGTCGTTCGCGCGCGAAGTGTTCACGTCGCCGTGATCGGTCTGCCCGCTCGGCGCAGGCCCCGCCAGCGCACCCGAACGTGCCGCGCGATCCGCCGCGTCGTCGGCGCCCGCGAGAATGTCGGTCCCTTGCAACGGCGCATTCGTCGCGCGACGCGAACCATTCGCTGCACGCGGATCCCATCCCACGAACGCGCTCGGCGGAGCGTTCGGACCCGAGGGCTCACTCGCGGTCGTCGGTGCCGGAACGACCGGATCGATCGATCGCGCGTGCGCACTACGCTCGCCGGAATCGACTGCGGTGTTCGTTGCAATCGGTGGCATCGCGCGCACCGGCTCGAGCACTTCGAGTTCGCTCGATCGCGGTTGCTCCCTGGCGGCGAGTGCCGGGTGAACGATGGGCGCGAGGTCGAACTCGATCTCGATCGTACCGACCGTCGGATCGGCAACGGGCTTCATCGGATGCTTGCGCACGTACCAGACGACGCCCGCGACGAGCAGCGCGTGTGCGACGAGCGATGTCGCGAAGGCACCTCGGTCGCGGCGTTTCATGCGCATCGAATGATAGCCCGGCTCCGCGCCGGAAAATCCCCGCCTCACACTTCTTCACCGTCGGGGAAGATTCCGGCCGGCTCGAGCGTTCGCGCCGCGTCCACCCAACCCATGCGAGCGATCGCGTGTCTTGATAGGGTGGCGACCGGCGTGAGCATGGATCGAACGGACTACCTCGTGCGTGTGGTGATCACGGCAATCGCGGGCCTCGCACTCGCGCACTGCACCGCGCGCGCCGACACTCAGGCCAATATTCCATCGCGCGATCCAGCCGGCGTGGTGGTGCCCGGGCAAGTGCCCGTGGTGGCCACCGATGGGATGTCGCGCCTACGACTCCGGCGGTCGCGCTTCCGCCGATGCCGCGGCCGCTCGCGATCCCGGCGATCGTGCGTGGCGAACTGGTGACCGGTGACATGGTGGTCGCGGGCGATCAGGGGCGCGTTGCCGATCACTACATCCTCAATCTCACCGCCGGGCAGCCGGTGACATTCGTTGCGCGTGGCGGCCCGCTCCCCGCGTCGCCCGGTTCGAACATCGACCTGATGATGTTTCTCTATCGCAACCGCAACGTGATGCTGAGCGACGACGACAGCGCCTCGGATGGAAGCGCGCTCAATCCTCGGATCGTCTACACGCCGACCGAGACGGGTACGTACATCTTGCGCGTCACGAGTTACGGCGGCGATTTCCGCACCGGCTCGTACACATTGCAGGCTTATACGGGCGCGCTCGAATCGCAGCTCTGAGACGTGGTTCCCGACGAGCGCGCACCACGCGCAGCACCGATCGCGTCACTGTATTTCGGCTACTTCGCCGCGGTCGGCGTGTTCGCTCCGTTCCTGGCGCTCTATCTCGAACGTCGCGGGATTCGCGCCGATCGCATCGCGTTCATCCTCGCGCTCCTCCCGTTCTTTCGCGTCGTCTCGAACCCCGCTTGGACAGCTCTCGCCGACCGACTCGGCTCCGCGAGTGCGGTCATGCGCCTCGTCGCAGTGGGTTCGTTCGGGCTGTTCCTCCCGCTCGAACTCGATCCGCGCGGCGTGGCCCTCGTCGCGGTGCTCCTGCTCTTCACGGTGTTCCGTTCTCCCGCGACGTCGCTGCTCGATGTGCTCGCACTCCAATGGTCGGCACGCACCGGACGTCCCTTCGGGCAGATCCGCGCGTGGGGTACCGCCGGCTACACCGTGGCGACATTCGGCGCAGGCGTACTCATTCGCGACTACGGCATCGACGTCATCATCCACATCACCGCCGCGCTCCTCGCATGCACCGCGATCGCGACCTTCGCGCTCCCGCCATCACCGCCGCCGGCGCGCGTGAGTCTGCGCCCCGCGCTGCGCGTGCTCTTTCGCCGCCCACGCTTCGTCGCATTCCTCGTCACCGCAGCGCTCCATCAATTCGGACTCGGTGCTTACGACTCGCTCTTCCCCGCGCATCTCACGCATCTCTCCGACGCGAGCACCGCGGGCTTCTCCATCGCGCTCGGCGCCACCGCCGAAGTGCTCTTCATGACCCTCGCGCGCGGGATGATCGCGTCGCTCGGTCTCACCCGAACGCTCGCGATCGCGTACGGAATCACCGCGGTCCGCTGGGCGCTCGTCGCGGTGGTCGTCGCGCCGTGGCTGCTGGTCGCGCTGCAGCT
>CBIHQZ010000508.1:0-5629 GCA_966212315.1 uncultured Myxococcales bacterium | reverse complement strand
CCTGCCGAACAGGAGCGAATCGCGTCGCAACAGAGGTGGGGGAGGGTCTGGCGCGCGGGGGCCATCACTTTCGGTGTGATGTACGGCCTTACCGCGCTCGTCGGACTCGCGGTCGGCGTGAGCAGCAGCGGCGCGGGGCAGACCGAAGCGCTCGTCGCATGCATCCCGATCGCAGGACCCTTCGCGGCCATCGCCGTTGCCGCGCCTCGTCACAGCGCGTTCGCGGGCGAGATCGTGCTCTACACGCTCGACGGACTCGTCCAGATCGGCGGCGCGTTCATGCTGATCTACGGCGCGATTCGCGCGAGCGAAGCATCGTCACCGGCGAGCGCGCCGCGCACGGCGAGAAACCACCACGGCATCGCAGACTGGTCGGTCGTGCCGATGGCACCTGGTGCGAGCGTGGGTGCGTCCCTGTCGATCGCGACGTTCTGAGCGCTCCGAACTATTGCTCCGGAGTTCTTCGGACTCCCTCCGAACTCGCTTCGAACTTCTCCGGACTGGCTCCCGACGGCGGCGAGCTATCAGTGCGCCGCGGCATCGCCGTCACCGGCGCAGTGGAAGAGCACATCGAGTGTCGAGAGCCCCGCGTCCGGGATGAACGACGGGCGGAGTTCGTGCGTGCAGCGACCATCAACCGTGACGTGCTCGAGTGCGGTTCGTGCCGCTTCGAGCGTGAGATCTTCGCGCACGGTACTCGTCCGCGCGATGCACGTGACAGAGCGGCAATCGATCGACTCCACCAGCATCCCCGTGGTCCGCGAGAACTGCGTCATGTCTCGCTCGATGGCCGGGCGCATCGACCGCGCGAACGCTGCGTCGAGCGGCTCCGCGTAGAAGTCGGCAAGGTGACTCTCGGGAGGCGGCCCCTGTTCGCCGTCGTGCGATCGCGGTGCTGGTTCCGTATCGGGCGCGGTGTCGTCACTCGCGTCGGCCGCGGGCGCTTCGACATCGCTCACAGTGCGCTCGCCGCGCGGCGCGGGTGAGAACCGTCGCATCGCCGCGAATGCGATCGCGAGGACGGCGACGACGATCGCCACGGATAGCGCCACGCGAGGACGAGGAGTTTCACGCACGACGCCACGCTAGCAGGCGGACGCACGGCGCAGCCGGATTTCCACGCTCGAACGCTTCGCGAATGACCGTTGCCTCGAAAGCACCTCGCGCCAAGATCCCGTGGCTCGTGGACATCCGCCGACGCCTCTCCATCCTCGCCGACGCCGCCAAGTACGACGCATCGTGCGCGAGCAGCGGTTCGAAGCGCGCGGGGACGCGTGACGGTCTCGGGAACACGACGCAGGTGGGGATCTGCCACAGCTACACGCCCGATGGGCGATGCGTGTCGCTTCTAAAGATCCTGCTCACGAACCACTGCATCTACGACTGCCGCTACTGTGTGAACCGCGCATCCAGCGATACCCCGCGTGCGACCTTCACCCCCGCCGAAGTCGTGTGGCTCACGATGGAGTTCTACCGGCGCAATTACATCGAAGGCCTGTTTCTCAGTTCGGGTGTGATCAAGAGCCCGGACTTCACGATGGACCTGCTCGCACAAGTCGCGCGCTCGCTGCGCGAGGACGAGAAGTTTCGCGGGTACGTGCATCTCAAAGCCGTCGCGGGTGCCTCGCCGGAAGCGATCGAAGCGGCGGGGCGATGGGCCGATCGATTGAGCGCCAACGTCGAACTCCCGACCGAACACGACCTGCTCGCGCTCGCGCCGGGCAAGAGCGTGGCCGAGGTCGAGACGACGATGGCTTCCATTCGCGAGAAGATCGACCACGCACGCGAGGCACGCGCCGACGGCGATCGCGAGGCGCACTTCGCGCCGGCGGGGCAGAGCACGCAGATGATCGTCGGCGCCACGCCGAGCACGGACGCGACACTGCTCGCCACCGCGACGCGCTTGTACGACCGACATCGGCTGCGGCGCGTGTACTACTCCGCGTACAGCCCGATTCCGCATGCCGACGCGGCGCTGCCCGAGAAATCACCGCCGACGGTGCGGGAACATCGGCTCTATCAGGCCGACTGGCTGATGCGATTCTACGGCTTCACCGCCGACGAGATCGCGCCGACCGATGCGCCGCATCTCGATCTCGCGATGGATCCGAAGCTCGCGTGGGCGCTGCGCAACCGTCACTTGTTTCCTGTCGACGTGATGCGCGCCGATCGCTCGCTGCTGCTGCGCGTACCGGGCTTCGGTGTGCGCACGGTCGACCGCATCGTCGCGGCGCGCCGGCACCGTTCGCTGCGTGACGACGACATCAAACGCCTCGGTGCGGCGATGACCCGGGCACGACCGTTCGTCATCACCGCCGATGCGCATTCGGCACCGCGCCGGCTCGATCGCGCGGATCTGCGGGCGCAATTCGTGAAGCCGACGCAACTCTCGCTTTTTCGCGACAACGACAGCCGGTGAGTACTGTTCACGCCGGCGCCTGCGACTTCGATTCGTGGCGCGCCATCGCACGTTCGCTTCTCGAGAACAACGTGTCGCCCGATCGCGTGCTCTGGACCGATGCCGCCGCCCCCAGCACCGGTGCATTGCCCGGGGTGGCCGTCACCGCGACAGGGTCCGTTACGTGCGAGACGCGTCGTGTACCGCGTGCATTCCTCGCGCTGGCCGAACGCGTGAGCTGCCTTCGCGACGAAGCGCGTTGGAGCGTGCTCTATCGCGTGCTCCATCGCCTCGCGCACGGCGAACCAGAGCTGCTCGCGATCGCGACCGATCCCGATGTGCGCTGGCTCGCGAATGCCGACCATGCCGTGCGACGCGACATTCACAAGATGCACGCATTCGTGCGGTTCCGACGCGTCGACGGCGAAGGCGGGATTCCGCACTACATCGCCTGGCATCGTCCGCGCCATCGAGTCGAACGTCTGGCGGCGCCGTTCTTCGTCGATCGATTCGCGTCGATGCGATGGTCGATCCTGACACCCGAGCTGTCGCTCCATTGGGACGGTGCGACGCTGCGTGAATCGCCGGGCGTCCCGCGGCGCGACTCACCCGCCGACGATGCGCTCGAAGCGCTGTGGCGCGAGTACTACCGATCGATCTTCAATCCCGCGCGCGCGAATCTCCGGGCAACGCTCGCGGAAATGCCGGCGCATCACTGGCCGACGATGCCGGAGACGCAGGTGATCACCGAGCTGCTGCGAGAGGGTCCGGCGCGGCTCGAAGCGTTTGCACGCACGGCGCGTCCGACGGCGGAACCGCTGGTGCCGAAGGGCGCAGGACTCGCGGCGCTGCGCGAAGCGGCGCGCGGATGCGATGCGTGTGCACTTCACTGCGACGCGACGCAGACCGTCTTCGGTGCGGGCAATCCGCAGGCGGTACTCATGTTCGTCGGCGAGCAGCCCGGCGACGAAGAGGATCTCGAGGGCATGCCCTTCATCGGGCCGGCCGGGCGAGTGTTCGACGAGGCCCTCGGCGAGCTGCGCATCGATCGGGCGGAGACCTATCTCACCAACACGGTGAAGCACTTTCGCTTCCATCGTGAAGGGAAGCGGCGGATCCACGATCGACCGCGCGCGGAAAACGTCGCCGCGTGCAAGCCGTGGCTCATCGAGGAGATCGTGACCGTGTCGCCGGCGGTGGTGGTGTGTCTCGGAAACACCGCAGCGCGCGCGTTGCTCGGACCCGCGTATCGCGGCGATCGCGATCGCGGACGACTCTATTTGCGGGAAGATGCACCGACGTTGATCGCGACGTTCCATCCAGCCGCGCTGCTCCGCTGCGATGCTGCTGCGCGAGATGCAATGCGGCGCGAGTGGCTCGAGCACCTCGCGACCGCGCGCGATCACGCGGCCGCGCGCCGACCGTGAGTCAGCGCACCGGCGCGACGCAGAGGGCGCCGCTGTTGCACGAGGGGAGAACCGAACGATCGTAGGCATTGCATGCGGCGATGAATGCGACCGCGCCGGCCCATGCGGTGCAAGTGAATGCCTTGCGCGTGTTCGACATGCGGGCGTCGCGGTCGGCAGCGGCGAGCAGTCTACCCGAACCGGGTCCGCGGTCAGCGACGGAGTGAGCCGTCGCGTTCGCGAATCGGCCGCGGCATGACGCGTGGTACCTATGTCCCGTGCATTCGCCCGGAGGGATTCGATGAAGCAACACTCGGCGTCGCTCGCGCGCGGATCGAGCGCTCACGCGCGCATCGGACACGTGCGAGACGTCCTCCGCGACGTTCGTTCCGACGCAGCGATCGCGATCGTGTCCGCGAGCCGCGAAGCAGCAAGCGATGTGCTCCGCGACGTCGCTCGGTCGCGTGCTGCGACCTTCGGCTGGCATCGCACCACGTTGTCCGCGCTGGCTCGAACGATCGCCGCGCCCTCGCTCCTCGCGGAGGGCCTCGCGCTCGCCGGAATGCTGACGCTCGAAGGACTCTGCGCGCGAGTCGTTCACACGCTGCGTCCGGGTGAAGGTCTCGGTCGATTCGCACCCATTGCCGACCGACCCGGCCTGCCGCGCGCGCTGGCGAGAACGCTCGACGAGTTGCGAATGGGCCACGTATCGGTCGATGCGCTGGCGACGCGCGAACCCGACGTCGCGCGCATTCTCGATCGCTATCAGTACGAACTGCAGTCCGCGCGCGTGATCGACCGCGCCGCACTCTTCGATCGGGCCGCGCTCGCACTCGCGAATGCATCGTCGCCGTTCGATCTCGCGGTGCTGGTCGATGTCGCCGTCTGGTCGGCGGCCGAAGCGAAATTCGTGGCCACGCTTGTCGAGCGCGTGCCGCGCGTCGAGATCGTGGTGCCCGCGGGAGACGAGCGCACGGTCGTTGCGCTGCGACCACATTGCGCGCGCGAGATCGATCTGGACGAGCAGTCCGCCGACAACGCGCTCGCGCTCCTGCAGCGTCGATTGTTCGCGCAAGGAACGCACGCCCGTACCGACGCGTCGGTCGAAGTCTTCTCCGCACCGGGTGAGAGCCGTGAATGCGTCGAGGTCGCGCGCATGATCCATCGCGAAGCGTCGCGCGGCGTGCCCTTCGACCGCATGGCGATCGTGCTTCGCTCGCCGGCGCAGTACCGCGCGCACGTCCAGGAAGCGCTTCGACGCGCGAGCATCCCGGCGTACGTGGCCCGCGGCGCGCGTCTGCCCGATCCTTCCGGCCGTGCGTTCCTCGCGTTGCTCGCGTGCGCGGCGGAAGGGCTCTCGGCCACGCGTTTCGCGGAGTACCTCTCGCTCGGTGAAGTGCCCGAGGCGCGCGGTGACGGAACGCCACCGGCCGCGACTGCCGGAAGCGATCGATGGGTGGAACCCGACGAACTGCTCGACGGAACGAACGACGATGCGACCGCTGCGCCGATGCACGACGAGTCCGCGCCGGCCGCCGCCGATCCGAATGCACCGGTGTTCGAAGGGACGCTGCGCACGCCGCGCTGGTGGGAACGACTTCTCGTCGAGGCCGCAGTGCTCGGCGGTCGAGCCCGCTGGCAGCGACGACTCGCGGGGCACCACGAGAAACTCTCCCACGCGTTGCGCGAGATCGATGATCCCGACGATGCGCGCGCGATCGGAATCCGCCGGGAACAACGCGCGCTCGAGACACTTCGCGACTTCGCATTGCCACTGCTCGACGACCTCGCCGCGCTCCCGGAACGCGCCCCGTGGTCAGTGTGG
>CBIHQZ010000507.1:0-5632 GCA_966212315.1 uncultured Myxococcales bacterium | reverse complement strand
ACCGTGACGGATCCATCGATCTATCACGGCTCGATCTATCTCCAGGACACGTTCCGTTCGGAGCACTTCATCGCCATCGCCTCGGTGCGCGGCGACTACGACTCCGCCCTTCCGCTCCCGATCTTCTCGCCGCGTGGCGCGCTCATCTATCGACCCACCGCACGTCGCGCGCTTCGCGTCAGCGGCGGCACGGCGTTCCGCACGCCCACGATGCTCGAGTTGTATCTCGACTACGCGAACCCCACGCCCCTTCCCGGCCTCACGGTCGGCGCCACCGGCGGCGAGGTCTCGCGCAACAACTGCATCGCGATGGGCGGCACCGACCAGGCGTGTGAATCGCGGCGGCTCCGCCCCGAGAGCGGCATCTCCGTTGACGTCGGCTACCTCGATCAGACTTTCGACTTCCTCGCGCTCGAAGCGAATCTGTTCTGGACGCAAGCGCGCGATCTCATCCAGCTCAGCGAGATCACGCTCGACACCCCGCCCGGCGCGAGCGGCATGCGGCCGACGATCAACGTGGGCGGCGGCGGCTTCGTGAACGACCCGGCACCGACGTACATCTACGGCGCGGAACTCGGCGCGCGCGTGTCGCCGATCGAAGGGCTCGACCTCTTCGCGAACTACACGCTCTCTCTCACCGCGCACGATCCGTCGGCGCTGCTCTCGGGCGGCGGACTGCTCCCGCCCGATCAACGCACGCCGGTTCACAAGTTCAACGCCGGTGTGCAGATCCGCACGCACGCCGGCTTCGACTTCGAAGCGTTCGCACATTACGTCTCGAGCCAGGTGTGGCTCGAACAGGGCTTCGACACCGATCGCGGCGTTCGCTACTTCGCCTTCTCGATCCCCGACTACTTCGTGCTCAACGCGCGCGCCGGGTACCGCATGCTGAACGATCGACTCGAAGTGGGTCTCGTCGGCACGAACCTCACCGACACGCGCGTGGGGAGCGGGCACCAGGAACATCCCTTCGGCGAACGCTTGTCGCTTCGCATCTTCGCCACCGCTTCGTATCGGTTCTGATCGACCATGAGACCTCGCAACCGCAACGCCCCGAGCCTCGCCCTTCGCCGCCACGATCGTGGCGCGCGTAGTTTTGCGTGGAAGTCGGCGTTGGTGTCGACCGCACTCGCGAGCGTTCTCGGTGCGACGGCCGCGCACGCCGACGAACGAAGCGACGCACGCCGGCATTTCCGCAGCGGCATGGGGCTGATCGCGCAGCGGCACTTCCCCGAAGGCATCCGTGAGCTGGAAGCGGCGTACGCGATCCTTCCGCACCCGAACGTGCTCTACAACATCGCGCGCGCCTACAACGACGCGGGCGATACCGAACACGCGCTCGAGTACCTCCATCGCTATCTCACGCACGACGTGAACGATCGCGCCGAGGTCGAAGCGATCGTCGCGCGTCTCGAAGCACGCATGCGCGACCGGCGCGGTGAAGCGGGCGCGACTGCAGCGAACGCCACTGCCGCTGCCACGACGACGACCACCACGACCGTCACCACCGGCACCGTCGCGCCAGGGCGCACACTCGTTCTTCCCACCGGCGCCAACGGCACGACGGCGCAGGCCGATGCATTGCGGCAGACCGCGCTCGATCTGCTCCGACTCGCCGACGAGGCCGAAGGTCATCCCGGCGCGACGACCGTCACCACGACGGGCGGCACCGCGACGACGAACGCGAATGCCGCAGCGAATGCAGCCGCTGCGACCACCGAAGGCGGTCCCGAGACACTCACCGCGGCCGCCGCGGAAGAGACCTACGAGGAGCGCGTGGTGACGGCATCGCGCGCAGCACAATCACCGCTCGATGCGCCCAACGCGACGGCGGTGATCACCGCGCAGGACATCCGTCTCTCGGGGCTCACGAACGTCGGTGAGTTGCTCCGCCGCGTGGTGGGCGTCGACGTGTCGACGATGGATGCATCGGACACGCAGATCGGCATTCGCGGCTTCAATCAGCGACTCGCGAACAAAGTCCTCGTCCTCATCGACGGACGCAGCATCTATCTCGACGTGCTCGGCGTGACCTTGTGGCCGCACGTGTTCCCGGCGGTCGAAGAGATCGATCGCATCGAGATCATCCGCGGCCCCGGCTCCGCGCTCTACGGCGCCGACGCGTTCAGCGGCGTGGTGAACATCATCACGCGTCCGCCCGGTGAAGACCGGCGCCAGATCGCGGGCGGCGCGGGCAACGGCCAGTGGTATCGCGGCGCGTTCGTCGCTTCGGGACATCAAGGCGTCTTCGCATATCGCGCGTCGGTGCAATACGAGCAGCGCGCGACCTACGAGATGCTCACGAGCCCGACCGACCGCACGTGGCAGTACATGGCCCCGAGCGGTGAGATCGGCTACCGCACCCCGCGCTTCATGCTCGATCTGCAGGTGCGACCCACGCGCGACATCATCGTGCGCGCGGGCCTCGGCGGTTCGATGGGCCCGGTGTTCTTCACGCCGACCGGGTTGCTCCGTCGCTTCTGGAGCGACCTGCTCTTCCTCCAGCCGTACGCGCAACTCGAGATCGGCGGCTTCAGCGCGCGCGTCTTCTGGAACCACTTCCAGGGCAACGCCGGACCGCTTCTCGCGCCGCTCGGCGGACAAGATCTCCGCGCGAACTTCATCCAAGACGTCGTCGACGCCGACGCGCAGTACTCGAGTCGCCAGCATCTCGGCATCCTCGACAACACGCTTCAGATCGGGCTCAACGCGCGCATGAAAGCGGCGTCGTGGAACTACCTCGACGGCGATCACACCCTCTGGTTCTTCTCGGGCTATCTGTCGGACACCGCGCGCATCGGGCCGCAGTGGCAATTGGTCGCCTCCGCGCGCGTCGATCGGCATCCTCTGCTCGATACGCCGGTGTTCTCTCCGCGCGGCGCGATCATCTTCAAGCCCACCGCGCGTCGTGCGATCCGACTCACCGCGGGCACCGCGTTCCGCACACCCACGCTCCTCGAGCTGTACTTCGATCTTTACTACCCGACGCCGATTCCGGGCGCGACCGTACGTGGGCTCGGGAGCGAAGTGTATCGCTCGATGAATCCAGCGGCGACGCAGTTGCAGCCCGAGACGATGGTGTCGGTCGATCTGGGTTACCGCGACGAAACGCTCGACCGCCTGCAGTTCGAAGCGAACGTGTTCTGGACTCGCGGCTCCAACCTCATCAACCTCACGCCGGTCGTGCTCGATACGGTGCCCGGCAATCTCTCGAGCAACCGCACCATCAATCTCGGAAGTCGCTACTACGCCAACGACCCGGGCGCGACGTACATCATGGGCGCCGAACTCGGGTTGCGCGTGTCACCGATCGACGGGCTCGATCTCTTCGCGAACTACACGTTCGCCTACACCCTTCACGATGCGAATTCCTCGCTCGCTGCCAACCTCGATCATCCTGACGACAACCGCACGCCACAGCACAAGCTGAACGTCGGTGTGCAGCTGCGAACCCGCTTCGGTCTCGATCTCGAAGCGTTCGCTCACTACGTGTCCCAAACCGTGTGGGTCGAGCCGGTGTTCGATCCCACGCAAGGAACGCGCGACGTCGGCTTCCCGCTCGATCAGTACGTCGTGGTCAACGGACGCATCGGATTCCGCTTCCCGGGCGACCGCGTCGACATCGGGGTCGTCGGCACCAATCTCGTCGATCTCGATCCACTCGGCCATCACATCGAGCATCCGTTCGGCGCGCATCTCTCCGCGCGCGTGCTCGGCACCCTCGGTTACCGGTTCTGACGCGATGAAGAGGACGTCATGAAAGCCCGCGCACTCACACTCCCGCTCGGCATCGGCCTCTGCATTCTCGCCTGCGACGACCACCCGCCGGTCGTGCGCAACTGCAACTTCGACGCGGCCGTTCCCTGCCCGAATCTCAACGACCCGGCCGCGCGCATCGAAGGCACGATCACGTATCAAGGGCCGCCTCCCGCGGTCGACGCCAACGGAGTGCCGCGCGGTCGCGTCGTGCTGCTTCTCTTCGCATTCGACAACCCGCCGCCACCCGACGGCACCGCGACCACGGCCGTGTCGTTCCAGACCGTCGGCGCTGCGCAGCTCTTCTCGAACGCGACGATTCTTCCGAACGGCGAAGTGCGCGCGAGCATCGCCTACTCGTTCCCCGGCATCACCGCCGGCGGCGTGTACCAGATGCGCGCGTTCTACTCGCGCGGCGAACCGGTCGGCCCGGCGATGAGCGAGTCGGGATTCCACCCGCTCTTCACCGTGCGCAATCTCCCGGTGATGGGCGATGTCGGCGGCGGCGCGGTGCTCGATCCCGCCGCGGCGATTCCGCAGTTCGTACCCATTCGCATCGGCGAACCGAACGGTAACGGCAGCCTTGCGATCCCGACCGACGGCTTCGTCGCGAGCAACGTACAGGTCTTCATCGGCCGGGTGTTCTCGCGCGAACGACCGATGTTCCACGTCGTCACCGATCCCGCCGAGGCCGCGCATCCGTCGGTGTTCACGACCAGCGCCGTCGCCGCTCCGCCGCCACTCGACACGACGGGCGTGCCGCTTCCGAGCGAGGATCTCTACCGCTACGCGCTCGACACCGGGCTTCTGCCGCAAGGGAGCGAACGACTCGAGTTGCCGCGCAACTACGTCGTGCAACATCCCGAAACAGGCAGCGATCTGCCGACGTTCACCGCGCGTGCGGGATTCCCGCCGGTCAGCGGCGTGTCGACGGTCGACGAGTGCACCATCGCTGCGATCGCAGGCGTTCGTTGCGCGACCGATCCGATGGCGCAGATCGGGTTCGTCGAAATCGCGTACGACCGCAACGCGAACGGTCGCATCGACCTCACGCTCGACGGGCTCTTCGCCGACGCGCATCCGACGCTGCTCACCACCTCGCCGCTCGCGCGCATGACCGCTGGGCATCTCCCGTGGATCTATCCGCTCGTCATTCTCACGAAGCTCCACGACCCGACCGATCGCGAGGCCGATCTGCTCCGCGGCGGGGTGAACGGTCATCTCAGCGTCGAGGATTACGATCGATTGCGCACGTCGCTCAATCGTCCCGAAGCGCTCGATCCCACGAACGGGCGCTACCCGATTCTCGTGCTCGGATCCGTTCTCCCCGGCGGCGGCGCGACCGGTCTACTTCTTCGTCCCTGGAGTCGCGGCTTCACACAGACCGAGCAACCGATTCGCATCGCGGTCGTGCCGATCGCGATCGAAGTGCATGGACCCGACAGCACGCGCGACTGGTGGGGAATCATTCCGCCGTCCGTGCCCGATCTCGTTCGATCGGTAACGCCGTTCCTCCCGCCCCACTACCGCTGTTGGAACTACGACGCAGCGTGGGAGGCCGAACATCCCGACAGCCCCGATCAGGCAGGCATCCCGGTGGGTCGCTACGCGATCAACATCATCAACAGCGACGGCCAGGCCTGGACGATCCCGAACGAACTTGCCGCCTATCCGCGACCCGTCGCCGATCGCAGCAGCGCGTGCCCGAACAACCAATGCGCCGCGCCTTCACAAGCGTTGGTGGTGCGCATCACGAGCGCCGTCGCGCCGCCCGTCCCGGTGAGCTGCCCGACCCCTGAAGAGCGCTGATTCCGGCTCCAAAACGTAAATGTAAGCCTAAACGTAAACGGATCGCATTTCCCGTTCGCACAGATTC
>CBIHQZ010000506.1:0-5635 GCA_966212315.1 uncultured Myxococcales bacterium | reverse complement strand
CCCGAACAAATTCGAACGTCGGTCCCGGTGAATCAGTGCGCGCGACGCGAACGAGGTACGTGGCGTACGCGTGTCGTGGGCCGTGCCGAAGCGGGCGATGCGCTCGCTGGCGCCGGGCTCGCGGCAGGCGTTGCACTCTCGGGCATCGCCGGGTCGACGATGTGGAAGTACACGCGACGGTTCGCGGCACGCGCGGTCGCGTCGGTTCCATCGCGGAGCGGTTGCGTCGCGCCGAAGCCACGCGTGTCGAGACGCGATGCTTCCACGCCGTGCGCGGTCAGCCATGCGAGCACTGCACGCGATCGGCGATCCGAAAGGTCCTGGTTGTGCTCGGCGTTGCCCGTGTCGTCGGTATGACCTTCGATCACTACGCGACGGATCTCCGGTGTCGCGCGAAGAACGTCGGCGACGACACGCAGCGTTCGAATGCTCGCGGGGAGCAATCGATCGCGATCGGTCTGGAACTGGATCATGCGTTGGATGCGAACGAAGCCACCTTCGATCACCACGCTCGACGGACAACCATTGCGATTCGGATCGGTGCTCGGCGCACCCGGTTGATCCGGGCAGTGGTCGGTTGCATCGGGAACGGTGTCGTTGTCGCGATCGGGAAGCGGGCAACCCGCGCGCGCCGGATCGGGATGCAGGCCGCGCGGAACGGTCGGGCACGGATCGGGCGAGTTGAGCACCGTGTCGTGATCGTCGTCGCCATCGGGGCAGCCCGCACGATGCGGATCCGGCGTCGGTCCGGCCGGAACGTCGGCGCACTGATCGGTATCGTCGAGCACGCCATCGCCATCGCGATCGCCGAGGGGGCAACCCGCGCGCGCAGGATCGGGATGATCGCCGGCGGGGACGTCCGCGCATTGATCGGTGTCGTCCAGCACTCCGTCGTTGTCGCGATCACCGACGGGGCATCCGCGCCGTGCGGGATCGGGATGCTCGCCCGCGGGAATGGTCACGCACTGATCGTCGCTGTCGAACACGCCGTCGTTGTCGGTGTCGACGGGACGCAGCGTGGCGACCGGTGCTTCTTCGCGATGCGGCACGCGCAACGAGATCGAGAGACCGAGCGACACCATCTGCGGGCTCTCGCCGATGTCCTGCTCGGCGCGGAGAAGGTACTGGTACCGAACGACGGGGCCGAGCGCGAGAAAGCGGGTCGCGAAAAACTCGATGCCGATGCCCGCGTCGAATCCGAAACGCGTGATCGGACCGGTGAAGCCTGCCCCGGCATTCGCGTCGATCTGCAGGCGTCCGCGGCGACCGATTCGCGGTTCGATACGAAGACCGCCCGTCACCGTGACGAGTCCGCCGCCGCCCGTGTCACTCGGAAAGAACCACTGTCCGCCCGAGACCTGGATCGCGAGGGGATCGGCGAGGAAGAACGAGAGTCGACCGGCTCCGTAGAATCCGATCGGGCTGTCTCGCAGAACGTCGCGTTGATACGACGTGAGCAAGAGCCCGGCGG
Organism: uncultured Myxococcales bacterium; assembly: GCA_966212315.1. Lineage (GTDB taxonomy): Bacteria > Myxococcota_A > Polyangia > Polyangiales > CBIHQZ01. The sequence continues at coordinate 4,164 of CBIHQZ010000506.1, read as the reverse complement.
CGGCTTCACCACGGAGCGTGAAGCGTTCGATGACCTGCGCGGAAGCGAGCGACGGAACGCTGAGGCCCGCGAGCGCGATGAGCGCTGCGGCACCGCCGAGACGAGCACGACGAATCGGATGCATCCGGCCAACTTATGGGAGCCGGGAAAAGAAAGCGAGAGATCTCGCAACCGACTCGTACATCATCGTGAGCGTTGGCTATTCTGGCGCGTAGCCCGCTGGATTCAGCGCCGACACCCGCCGCATCGTCCACGGCGCGCGACGAGCGCACTCGACATCATCGGGTGCGCGATGGCGCGATCGCGAGGTCGACACAAGGCGAATCGCGCCACCCGGCGCGCGGTATTCGCGGGCTACTGATTGGCGTAGTAGATCGCCGCGCCGACGGCGACGACGATGACACCCACCGGGATCGGGCCGTACATCACGCCGATCATCCGGTTGTAGTGCCAGCGCCACTTCTTGTCGGGCTCGCCGAACGAGGCGAGTTGTCCCGGCGCTCCGAAGCCACCGGGTTGTGCTTGTCCGTACTGTTGCTGCGGGTACTGCGGCTGCCCGAAAGCTTGCGGCTGCGCGCTTCCGGATGGCGGCGGTCCCCATCCCTGCGGCGCCTGCTGCGGTGGCCACGCCTGCTGTTGCGGCTGTTGCGACGGCTGCGGCCACGCCTGCGCTTGCGGCTGCTGCGAGGGCCACGCCTGCTGTTGCGGCTGCTGCGACGAATCGCCCGAGGTGGGCGCGAACGGGCCCGGTGCTCCGGGCGGACCTCCGAACGGCGGGCTTCCAGGGGGCTGGTTCATGATCGGTGGATGCTACACGAAAGCGCGCTGCGAAGACCGCCTGCACAGGCCAGCCGATTTCAGCCGCCGGGTCGCGCCTCCAATCGCAACCGCATGTGCACCCGCGTCGACCAGTCGAGACCATCCGCGGTCTGCGCATCGGCGATCGCCGCGAACGCCGCGCTCCACGACTCGCGCGGTACGACGACGAACCCGAAGCGCTCGTACCAGGCCCGTCCCCATGCGACGTCGGTCTGTGTGTTCAGCACGATCGACGCGTCACCTCGCGCCCGCGAGACCGCGATGACGTGCTCGAGCAGCGAGGAGCCGATGCCGCGTCGACCGAACGCCGATGCGACGCAGATGTGACCGATGCACGGTTCGCCGTCGATGCGTGCGGTGTAGACCCACCCCACGACGCGGTCGTCGACGCACGCGACCGCGAGCGAGTTCGATTCGATTGCGCGCACCGCGACGGCGGTCGGAATCGTCGATCCATCGGCCAGCGCCGCGTGACCCGTCGCCGCGTATCGCGTGTCCGCGTCGATTGCGACCTGCTGCATGAGCGGCACTTCATCGAGCGCCGCAGCGCGGATCTCGACGTCGAGCGCGTGCGATCGATCAGACATCTCCCGACCTACCGCGTCCCTGCGCTCTCCCGGAACAACACGTTCGCCGTGCGCGCGTGGAGCACCGAGTTCCCGAGCACCACATCGGCCTCGTTCGCTGCGCTGATGTCGATCCCGCCCGCATCGGGCCCGGTGAGCGGAAGCAGCGCGAGCACTTCGGCGGGAATCGCGTTCCCCGCGCCGGCAAAGGTGCATCGCAGATTGCCGCTCTCCATCCCGTTGCTCACGCTGATGCGAACGACGAGCGAAGTGTTCGGCGCAGGCATCCATCGGAACACGAGCGGCCGCGATCGATCGATGACGACGCTGCGGTCGTCGTACTCGGGAGTGAACCCGACGAGCGTGATGCGTCCCGGGAATGCGAGCATCGTGTCGAACGCCGGAAACACAGCCCCTGCCCCGCGGAAACGCACCATCGCACCAGGCAGCCAGTAGTTCGTCGGCAGCGGTCCCGAGCGATAGTCGCCGGTGGTCGCGGGCGTCGTCTGCAATGACGTGATCGCCTGGTGCATGTCGTCCATGAGTTCGATCGCGCCAGCGTCCACCGGGATGAACGACGTCCCCGGCGGGTGCCGGCACACGCGCACTTCGCAGGTGTCGCGCACCGTCAGGTTGCAGTCGTAATTGGGCGGTAACGTGTAGAAGTGCGCATCAGCGGACGACGCGCCCATCGAGTCGACGATCGCTTCGACGAACCCCTCGCCCGGCGTCTGCGGCGCATCGACTGGAACATCGACGATGTCCGCCGTGCTCGGCGCGTCGACGCCCACGTCCGCGATCGGCGCATCGGGCGAGACGTTCGCGTCGCCGCCTCCGCCATCGAGGGGCGTGACCTGCGCACCGCACGCGACGGATGCGATCGCGCACACGCCCGCCAACAAGATCGTCCGCATGTCGATTCCTACTGAACGACGCAGCTACCGCCGACGCATGCGGCGGTGCGATTGCGGCACGGCGGAACGAAGCACGTGACCATCCCGCCATTGCAGCGCGGGTCACGCTCGCCCGGCCCGAGCGCGATGCACTGGCAAGGCGCGGTCGCGCAGTAGCTCGAGAACAAGTGGCAGTCGGAGTCCTGTCGGCACTGGCCAGCCGCCGCGTCGCTGCCGATGCCGGTGTCCTGCCCTGCGTCCGCCGCGCACGGTCGCGTCGTGCAGATCGCATTGCCACCGCGCGCCGGGCAGAAGCACGTGTTGCAGCCGTCGCCCGCGGGACAGGTCGCTCCCGGTGCGCACGTTCCGCCGAGCGGCAGCGTGCAGCCCGCGGCGACGACATCGCGCGTGACGGCATCCATTCCGATCACGGGAACGTCGCGGGTGTTCATCGCGTCCATTCCGAGCACGACATCCATCGACGATGACGCGTCGGTCGATTGCGCGACATCCATCGACGATGACGCGTCGTCTTGTGTCGTCGCGTCGGTCCCGGTGTTCGCGTCGTTGCCCGTTTGCGCGTCGGTGCCGGTGCCGACATCACGGCCGGTCGTATCGCTGGTGACAGCGTCCGTGATCGCACGATCCGCGGGCGCATCGGTGGTCGACGCGTCACGCACCACGGCTGGCGTGGAGCACCCCATCGAGAAGCCGGCGGTTGCGATCAACGAGACGAACAACGAACGCGCGAAGAACGACATGCGCGCATTGTCGCCGCACGGGTCGATTCGATCAACCGAAGTCCCGCCGCGCGCGACATCGCACGTCGTGTTCGAGCAGGCGTTGGTTCCATTTCAACTCCGCGCCCGTGCCGGTCAGCGCCCCGTTCTGACCGAGCATACGATGCGTGGGCACCGCGATTTGCGCGAGATTCGCCGCACACGCCGCGCCGACCGCACGTCCCCCGTCCGACCGTCCCAGCGATCGCGCCAACACGCCGAATGTTCGTGTCTCGCCGGCAGGCACGCCGCGAACGGCCTGCCAGACCGATCGCTGGAACTCGGTCCCCGGCTGCACCACCGGCATCGCCGCGATCGCGCGCGGGTCGCCGGCGAAGTACTGCGTAACGGGCTCGAGGAATTTTTCGGCGACGACGTTCGTAGACTCGATCGCCACGCCCCGGGCCGCGAGTCGGCCGAGATGCTCCCCTGGTGCGCGGTCGGGAGGACCGAGCAGCATGAGACCGTCGTCGTTCCAGGCCAGCACAATGCGCCCCCATTCGGGGATCGTCGCGACAGCGGCCCATGCACGGAGCGGCGACGCGGACGCGCGCGCTGCGTCGGAATCGTCACCGGTGCTATCGTGCGCCATGCCTTCACTCCGCCGCGCGGGCGCATGGATCGTAACTGCAATGCTCGGGATCGCGGCAACTGCGTGTGGACCGAATTATCGAACGGCCTACGACGGCGACTCGATGTTCGAGCGCTGCCAGAGCGCCGATCGCGACGAAGCCGCGGCGAACGAGGACCGCGCGCAGTGCTGGTATCAGTACGTGCAGGGCTACTCGCAGGCGCAAACGCCGGAGCGGGTGCAGTTCGCGAATCGCCGATTGAACGAGCTGCGCAGTGCGCCGGCGAATTCGTCGGGCGGGCAGCAGCAGGCGAACGCGGGACGACCGGGTCAGCCGCAGCAGTCGCCGCAAGGGTGGGGGCCGCAGCAACAGCAGCAGCAGCAGGGGCCGTATGCGCCGAACGGTCCGCAGCCGGCGTGGCAGCAACAACAACAACAGCCGCAGCAGCCCGGGCAACCGATGCAACAGGTGCAGCAACAGCCCGCGCAGCCGGTGCAGCAACCGCAGCCGCAACCGCAGCCCGCGCAGAATCAGC
>CBIHQZ010000505.1:0-5638 GCA_966212315.1 uncultured Myxococcales bacterium | reverse complement strand
CGCGCACGGAGCTGGGATTCGAGATCGCTGCGCAGGTGTGGGGCGACACGGTCCCTTGGATGGTCGGGCTCTCGTGGACGGCGAGCGGCCGCGTCGCTCAGTGATGGATGTGCGCGCGCGTAGGGGCCGTGGGCGTGCGTGTACGTGACGACGCGATGGCGTCGACATCCCCGCGAGCAGTGGACCGTCGAGCCCACCGTGGCGCCCGAGCCCTGTTACGCGGCTGTTAGTTCATCGCGATCGAAACCGCATCAAGCCGTTCGTCCTGAGCAAGCTGTCGGAGGCACGAGGAGTGCCGGGGTCGACGGGCCGCAGTGGTTGATCTCACGTGGAGTGACCGTCACACGCCGCGACGCCGCCGCGCTTCGGCAACGGTGAGTGCGACGGCCAGCACCACCGCTGCAACGGGGGGCGCGAATCGGAGTACGTGCGGAGCGATCGGGCGCAGCGAAAGCCGGTGTGCTTCGACGACGATCCTCGTGCTCTCCCAGAGCGGCGCGTGCTCCGCAAGTCTCCCGAGCGCGTCGACCCGTCCCGTCACGCCCGTGTTCACCGCGCGCACCATCTCCCGACGAAGCTCGATCGAACGCCACCGCGCGAGCATCAAGTGCTGCCACGGCGCTGCACCGCGGCCGAACCACGCATCGTTCGTGATGTTGACGAGGAGGTCTGCGCTCCGCACATCCACCGCGACGTACCCGAGCGTGTCTTCGAAGCAGTTCAGCACGCCGAGCGCGAGCCCCGAATCGGTCTGCAGGATCTCGGGACGATCACCCGGCGTCAGCGCGTCGACATCGCCCAACGTCCGCCGGACCCACGGAATCCCGCCGATCAGTGGGATGTACTCGCCGAACGGTACGAGCACGCGCTTCGCGACCGGCGCCCCGAGCCGTCCGTCGGGCTCGCGAATCAGCGCGGCATTGAAGCGATGCCCCTCGCGATCGACCGCGAGCGCCCCGACGAGGATCGGCACATCCGTCTCGCCCGGAAACACCGGTTCCGCCTCGGCACCATCGCGCGTCGCGTGCGTCGGGAGCGTGTACGGAAACGCGCCCTCGGACCACACGACGAGGTCGACGTTCCCGTTCATGGCAGCAAGCGTCTGGGAACGAAGGGTCGATGCGATGGCCGCGAAGCTTTGCTCGTCCGATCGCTCGTTCGGTGGGATCGCCGGCTGGAGCAACGCCACACGCACGACGGGCGATGCGTCGATCGCACGACGGACTCGCGTCGTCTGCATCGCGCCGTAGCCCCAGAGCAACATGAACACAGCGACCGCGATCACCCACTCGGCACGCGACACGCGCTCGCCGCGCGTCGCCCGATCCGAGCGCGCATTCACGGACGTCGCGATCGCTTTCACAGCCACTGCCATCACGCCGAGCAACACGGCACCGAGTCCGCTCGCGCCCAGCACGTCCGCGCTCTGCGGGATCCATGGCGCGTCGACGAGCGGCATCGCGAGCTGCCACGGGAAGAGGCTCGGCGCATACCGCTCGGCGACGAGGACCGCGAGCGCGCACGCGACCGGCTGAGGGAGCACCTTCGAGGTCGCGCCCACCATGAGTCCGGCCGCACCGAGCGTGAGCCCGGCCCCGCACGCCATGACGACGTACACCGCCACTGCGACGATCGCCGGCAGACCCGTGAATCGGGTCACCGTCCCGATGAGCCAGTGCCACCCACCGAGCGTCGCGATCGTACCCATCAGCCAGCCGCATGCGAAACCGACACGCGGCGTCGCTCCGCGCCACGACGCGGCGAGAAGCGCGAGCGACACGAAGACGGCAGGCCATGCGTCGATCGGCGGCACTGCGAGCGCGAAAAAACCTCCCGCCGCGGCCGCAAGCGCGAGTCGGTGGCGAGTTCTCACCGAGTCACCGACGCGCGAGCATCGGGCCGGGTGAGCGACTTGGCGAGGCACCCCGATGCGATCACCGACACGAAAGCCAGCTTGTCGTTCATCCCGAAGTCGACCGTGCGTGAGAGCACCGCGTAGAGCGCGATCGCGTCGCGTGCCATCAGGATCGCCGCGAATCCGCATCGCTCGCGGGGATCGAATACTCGGGCACGCATCGTTCTCACTCGCTCGGGGAACTGCTCATCGCGACTCGCGCTTACAGAACATGATGAAGTGATGGTTCGCGCCTTCGACGATGGGGATCGCCGTGCAGTTCCATCCTTCCGCCCCCGCTCGCTGCAACGCCGCGAGGTCGATCGCGGGCGCCTCCGTCGCACGATATTCGAAGCGGAGCGGCTCGGGCTTCCGGATGTAGCTGCGGTGAACGAAGAGCACCGCGAGGAGCGCGAGGAGCGCGACGATCGCGACGCCGTGATTCTTTGTCATGGCGGCAGTATAACCGCGTGCCGCGTGGATGCGCTCTGTCGTCGGGGAGCGTTCGTGTCCGCGCATGCTGCAACGCAAACGCGCGCCATGTGCCCCCGCCGCGACGATCACCGCAGCGACCTTCCTGTTCGTTTCGAGCGTCGGTGCTGACGTGAACGACGTGAGTTTCTGGATCCCCGCGCGTGAATCGAGCTGGCGATATTCGCCCTCGCCACCGAGATCGAGACCAGTCCCTGCGTGAGCAGCGCGGGAGAGTGTTCTTCGCACGGCTCTCGACGCACGCTTCCGGTACCGTCGCGAACCGAACCCATGGAACAGCGAATGACGGCCACACGAACTCGTCGAGGCGACGCGATGCACATCGGACGTGCGCGTGGTGCCGCGGAATCTCCGCGCGAGTCGACATGAGCGAACGCCTCCTTCATGGCTCGTTCGTTGGCGGAAAGTCACTGCTCGCATCGCGTACGCATGCGTTGCTCATCGATGAATCACTGCGCGTCATCGGCACCTGGCGGGCTCCTCCAGTCGAAACGATCGTCACCATCGCGTTGAGCGCGAACGGGGCCCACGCGGCCATCGCGATGGAGTCGGGCAATGTCGTGGTGTGGTCGGCGCAAACGCTGGCGTCGCGGACGATCGTCATGCAGACGATGACCCCCGAAGAGAAGCTGATGGCCGCACTGCTCGGCGAGCAGATCGCGCCCCCGGCGGCGCAACTCGCGGTATCGGAGGATGGCGAGACCGTCGCGATCGTGAGCACTCCCGAGCGAGAACGATTCACGCTCGCGCTCGTCGGTCGCCACTCCGCAACGACAGAGATCGGACGCGTCGAACCTTGGACGCGCATGTCGACGCACGATGGTCACGTGGTGCTGGGTCGCCAGACCTATGCATTCGGAGATCTCGCGCGGTCCGACAACACGGACGAAGTCATCGCGCGATCGGGCGACGCGACGCTCGTGCGAACGCCTGGAGGAGCGGTTGCGCTGCGTACTCTGGAGACGCTTAGTACGCTGGGCGAATGGGACGACGCTGGCTTCGCGTCGGGCGAAGTCGTGCTCGTTCGCCTTCCCGTCGTGAACACCAGGAACGCCAGGCGATTCCTGGAGGTGGAGCGCCTCACGCTCGCCTCGAGCGTGATCGAGACGCGCTCGATTCCGTGGGATGCGCCGGATGCAGGAGACCCTTTCGGTGAGCGTCCTGCGCTCTGCGATTGCGCGAACCTACGAGGCGTCGTCTACAAACCCGAAGGACATGTCTGGGTGGACTTGCGAACCGGGGAACCGCTCGGCGCGGTCGCGTAGTCGATCAGCACATCGATCGTGCGTGGACCGAAGCCAGCGCGTCACGCCTTCTCGCGGAGCCATGCGAAGTGCGCCGTCACCGACATCGCGATGCCGAGCGCGAAGCCGCACGTCAACATCAACAGCCAACCGAGCGGATACTGGAACGCGCCGTCGCCGGGCTGCGGCGCGTGACCGATGAAGATGGCGCTCGCCGCGCGATAGAAGATCGAGCCGTCGTCGCGAGCGCACACGAGGAGGACGAGCACCGGCGCGAGTAGCGGGCCCACGAGGTAGATCGCGATTCGAGCGGCGGTAGGGAGCTTCACGGGAGCCGGAGTCTACATGCCCCGATCCGACCAACGGGACCAGTAACCCGGCGCGCCCACCATTGGTGACGAATGGTCGCCGCTTCGGGTGTACGCGGGCGAGCTTGCCCTCGTTTGCGATGTGGACGCCCGACTGCGCCCCGAGCGTCGGCGCCCGACGTGCGCGCTGCGATCAGCGCCGGCGGTGCAGGCTCCAGTCTGAACCGGCTTCGCTGGCGCGAAGGCGTCTGCCCCCCACGCGTCGAGCGCCAGCAGGATGCACGCGGAGGCGCAGCCGAGATACCGTCGGCACCATGGCCGGTCCGCTCTGGCGATACGACCCACTCGATCTCGCAAGATTCCCCGTCGGCGAAGGGCCGTTCCGCGCACGCGGTCTCGCGTTCGTGAACGCGCTGAAGTACGTGGAGCTGAAGTACCCGGGCGGGCTCGCGGCGTTCCGTGCGGCGCTCGGACCGAACGATCCGTACGCCGCGTACTACGACCAGATCTTCGTCGTCGCAGGGGACTACGACGTCTCGCCGCTGCTTCATCTGTTCGCTGCACTCGCGCGCATGGAGTCCGTGCCGGTGAGTCAATTCATCGTGGACCGCGCGCGGTGGTCGGGCGGGAGTGATTCCAAAGGCGTCTGGAAGCCTGCGCTTCGCGGCAACTCGGTGGCCGATGTCGCCGGCAAGCTGCACTTCGCGTTCGAGCGCTATTTTCCGCCGTCGCGCGCCGAGCCGCGAGCGACCAGCGCGAATCGGTTCGAAGGCGAACTGAGCAACGTGCCGACGAACATGGACGGGCTCTATGCGCAGTCGACGATCGGCTTCTACGAGGGTGCTCTCGAGGGCGCGGGGGCGAAGAAGATCCGCGTGCAATTCGAGCGACCCGTCCCCGATGGGCAACACCTGGGCACGCCCGTCGAGAGGATCCGATTCGCGGTCACGTGGGAGACTTGAATCGCGACGCGGGCCATTCGCCAACTGACCAGCCATCGACCACTCGCTCGGTCTCCGTGCGCCTCGACCACGCCCTCGGCGCGCCTCGTGCTGCGTGTGACCGAGAGGAGCGAAGCACACATGGCGTTCACACGGAGATTTCGTGCGATGGGGTTTGCGACCGTCGTCGCCGCACTTACCGCGGCCGGTGTGGGGTGCATGCACAGTCAGCAGGGCGAGACGGTCCAGGTCACACAGGCTCGCGGCGGAGGTCCAGGTGGCAGCACGACGCCCCACGTGAACTGCACGGCGCCCGGTGCATCGCTGCGCGCGATCGGGACCTGTTAGCGGGCCTTCCGACCCATCCGTGCCTCGAGCGGAAGCGATCACGAAGAAGCGCCACGCGCTACCTCCGGACCTCGTCGACCCATGCGTCGATCATCTGCCGCGCGATCGAGATCTTTGGCGGCACAACGGGCATCGCGTTCGCGTCGAAGAACCCGGCCTCGACGATCTCTTCGCCATCGATCGTCACCTCGCCCGAGGCCCACTCCGCGGTGAACCCGATCATCAGCGAGTCGGGGAAAGGCCACGGCTGACTTCCGAAGTAGCGGATGTTGGCGATCTCGACCCCGACCTCTTCGCGCACCTCGCGTGCGACCGTCTCTTCGAGCGTTTCGCCGATCTCGACGAAGCCCGCGAGTGCGCTGAAGAACGGCAGCGGGAAGCGGCCATTTCGCGCGAGCAGGGCCTGATCGC
>CBIHQZ010000504.1:0-5639 GCA_966212315.1 uncultured Myxococcales bacterium | reverse complement strand
CCGGTCACAGCGGTGCTCGGATCGAAATCGATGTGGAGAAGCCGGTCGCACCGGTCGATCGACATCGAATTCGATGTGGCGAGGCCCGTCGTACCGGTCGATCGACATCGAATTCGATGCCCACAGGGCGGTCGGACCGGTCGATCGCGATCGAATTCGATGTCGACGGGGCGGTCGCACCGGTCGAATGGCATCGATTTCGATGTGCGCGAGGCGGTCGCACCGGTCGAATGGCATCGATTTCGATGCGCGGAGGGCGGTCGTACCGGTCGAACGGCATCGATTTCGATGCGCGCAGGGCGGTCGCACCGGTCGAACGGCATCGATTTCGATGTGCGGAGGGCGGTCGTACCGGTCGAACGGCATCGATTTCGATGTGGGCGGGGCGGTCGCACCGGGCGACGCGATCGAATTCGATGTGGGCGCGGCGGTGTCACCGGTCGTGCGGATCGATTTCGATGTGAGCGGGGCGGTCGTACCGGGTGACGCGATCGATTTCGATATCGAGGACGGATGCGACCGCGGGGTGCGATCGATCTCGATACGAGTACGCGGCCATCGTCACGAGTGCGACTTCATGCCGGTGACCGGTTATCTAAGGATCGAGATGCTCGTACGTCGCAGCCCCGCCACCGAGCGGCACGCGGGCGACTCGTACTCCATTGCCTTGCGCGAGTGCGACCCACGCAACTTCTCCTGCCGTCGGATCGTCGGCGACAGCGACGGCAAGTTCGTCCGCCCACGCGTCATTCAGATCCAACGTTCGATCCGTGCGCACGAGCGAGCCGTCGAAGGCGTGCAACGTCACCGCGCCGGCCGCCTCCGATGTCACCACCACGAACCCCCCTGCCGGCCGTGCGGAAGCAGCGAAGTCGTTGGCAGCGGCCACATCGAGGGCCGTGCCTTCGACGTCGGCGACAGCATGCCGCCGGTCCCAGATCGTCCTCGGGTGAACCAACGCCGTGCGACCGCCTTGCAATCGGATCAACTCCGCAGGCAACGCGCCCCAGCATTCGTCCGCCGCCGAGACGATGCCGGTGTCGCCCCACCTGCAGCCGTCGATCGAGCACTCCGTGCGTAAGTGGTTCCACTGGCACGTGGGGTCTGGGACGACCATCTCGCCGCTCGAATCGCCAGTGAACGAAAAGAGTCCCCCGACCATCGGTGAGACAAGGGGAGTGTCCTCGCGAATACCATCCGCGCGCACTTCGAAGATCGACTCCGACTCCATTCCGTCCCTGACCAGCAGTCGCGCGCGATTCGCATCCGCGAGCCATGCCGACTCGACCAGAATCGTCGGGTGAGTTCCGGCGGCCCACGTCGGGACGGACTCGAACCACTCGCCCGAGGATTGCCGGCGGAAGATCAAATCGGACCATCCGCCGTGGTGAACGAGGATCTCGGTACCGTCCGTCGTACGGACGAAATCCGGCCTCTCGAACCAGAGGCCGCGCGCGACGAAGCGTGATGACGTCCAGCCATCGCGACCGCGCTCGGAAACCGTGTAGCGCTGCGCATCGTCGAGATCGCAGTCGGCGGGCGCGTTAACGACCACGACGCGATCGCCGAGCGCGAACACGCGCGGTGGCACTCGCAATCGGCCGCACCTCGTCGCGGGATCTGCGCACGACGTGAGTCCGAGCAGCGACGCGATGCAGAGAACGACGGCGCAGTCCGATGGGGAAGGCATCATCGCGTCGGGAATCGTAACATCAGCGAGTCGGGCATCGTGTCACGCGAGCACCTCCGACCGCCTACCCCCTTCGATGCGCAGCACGATGGCTCGGAACGCACGGATGATTCTCGCCGTCGCGCTCTTCGACGGTTGCGTCCAACCGGCAATGCTCCCGCCACCGCCGATCGATCCCGGCGACAACCGTTCGAGTGTCGTGCGCGTGCACTCGACGACCGCTTCCGTCACCGCCCGGTTCGAACGCGACGACGCGGCGCGTTCGACATCGACGTGCCGCACCCCGTGCAGCATCGCGCTCGCGAACGGTCGGTATGCGTTCGTCGCGCAGATCGCGCGTGAGACGTTCGGCCGGCGTGCGCTGGAACTCGACGACGACGAAATCGATGTGACCGTGACGCCGCCGCGCGTTCCGCGCCTTCCCGGCTTGATGCTCACGCCTCTCGGCGCCGCGAGCATGGCCGTCGGCTTCAGCGGACTCGCTGTCGGCGCGTCGTTGATCCACCCTGCGTGCACGCCGTTCGCGTCGTGCGCACCCTCGGACTCGAGCGGCCTTGTGTGGATCGGGGCCGGGGTCGCCGTCTTCGTGTCCGGGCTCGCGATGCTCGTGACCGGCGGCGCATTGATTCGCGAGAGTCGATCACGCGTCGACGTCCGGTACGGGCGAGACAGTGCGCGCCGGATGCGGCGAGAGAACAATCCGTCGAACGAGAGGCGCGCACGGTAGGCAGACTCGGGCGTTGTTCCGTACGCCTCGTCGGGAACTCGCGTCGAGCACTTCGATCACGCTCGCAGTCGGCGTCGGCGCGTCCGCTTGGGTCGCATTCGGGCCGTGGTTTGTCGGCGAGGGAACGGTTCCGTGGCTCGCGTTGCCGTATGTGGACTGGCGGGAGAGCGGCTACCCTCTGCCTCACTCATCGGCGCCGCGACTCGATTGGCGGGGCGAGCGCACAAAACCACCTTTCACCACCACCCCTGGGGGTGATTGAAACGCCGCATCCGGTGAACGTATGTCAGGACGGGGCCCGCTGTGGCCCCGTGAGGTTTTCATGACGAAGAAAATTGCTATTAACGCGGGCGTGTTCTTGAGTTCACTCCTCACAACCGTCACAGCACTTCATCCCAGAATTGCTTCCGCATGGGCAGCAGGCGTGTTTGTCCGGCAATCCGCCATCAATTGCCAACCTGCGGATCCAGTGAATCAATCCGTGTCAGGCGCTCATCGGATCGGCGGCACCGTGGGAACGCTTTCCGGCTCGGGCTCAGGCGGAAACGGGGCATACGTCGACTCAGGAGTCGTCCAGACGCGACTTCTTTGTCCGATTCAGGACGACAACAGCCACCCGTCGAGCACGATAAGCCATATTCAGGTTGCCGGAACCGACTCTTCAATCGATGGCTCCGCCCACGTGCGCGTCTGTGTTGGCCGCTGGAATACAGACGTTTGGGATAATTGCGGAACGTGGCAGTACACTTCGAGCGCAACGTGTGGAACCAGTTCGAACGATTCCTACACTGGTAATTATCTCTGCACGCTCTCGAGCACAGGAGAGATGTCTGCACTTACGACATTCACGGATGGCTATCCGTACCTTGTTGTCGATAATATTGGCAGCATGGGAAGCTCAAGCAACTGGGTGGATATTCGCGGCTACTCGGCCGACTGAGCGTCTCATGGAAGTTCGTATTGGCACCGTTTTCGCCCTCGTGGCGGGCGTGGGCGCGGGCATCGCAGTCGCTGGATATTCAAGACGGTCGCAGCGGAATGACACCACTGCGATTGCGGCGCTGAAGCATCCGCCGCAACCGGAAGAAATCAACCGAAAGCTCGAATCGGCGTTCGAGCTGGAGGTGACCGACCCGGCGTGGGCGGTGACGATGGCTACGGCCATCGATCACGGGCTTGCGACGCTGCCCGTAGACGCGGGTGTCCAAATCGAGGCCGCACAATGTCGGCGAACGACGTGCCGCGTTCGTCTTCGTTGGTCGTCCATGGATGTCGCGCGCCGCCAATACCATCGGCTCGTTCAGAGTTACCTTGGCGTAAACTGCGCACAGGCAATGTTCTTGGCGCCGCAAACGTCAACTGTGTACACCGCCGATCTGATGCTCGTGTGCCCGCGTTCCTAGCTCGCAGCTCTCCGGAAACCATCCATGCCGTCTCGCTCGCCGAATCGTGATCGCACGATCGCAGGCTCGTTCACCTTCATCATTCTCGCGTTCTTGGTCCTCAGGGTGATTGCGGCGGTTGCAGGCCACCCGATTCGCACGTGGGACGACGAGGGCTACCGTTGGGCCGCCAGCCACGACCCTTCGACGGGTTGGCAGTCGATCGTTCACTTGCTCACGCCCGACCCTCGCAACATGGCGACGCTCGGGCACATCCCTCGGACGATCGGATATCACCACTGGCTCGTGCTGGCCTGCCGTCTCGCCGGCCCGGACGGCAACGCCGAGCAAGCGTGGGAGTGGCTGAACGTGGGATTCTACTTCGCCACGATCGGTGCGCTGTTCGTCACGGGTTGGCTGGCGACGGGGCGCATGCTTCTCGCCTCGGCGCTTGCCGCAGCGTTTGCGTCGTCGCCCATGCTCTTCGGTCTCAGCCGATGGCGGATGACCGAGAACCACGTGATCTTCGCGCTTGCGGTTCAGTGCATGGTGGCCTCCGCCCTCCTTCGGCTGCGAGAGTTGCCGCCTCTGCACTCACGCAAACGAGAACTGTTTCGGCGGGTGCTCGTCGGACTCGCAAGCGGCTATGTGACTGGCGTCTTCTCGACTCTGCGCGAATACGCGGCCCCATACTACGTCATCGCGGCACTGCTCCTGGTCCTTCCACTGGTCGCGGATGGCTTCTGGCTCACGGCGACGGCATACCTCGCCGCCTTCGCACCTTTCCTCGCCGCCCTGTCGAAGGCGCTGCCACCAGTGCTCGAAGTCGCGCGTCAAACCGCGACCAATGGCAGTTACTTCCACCCCCTGTTCCCGTGGCTCTTGCACGAAGTCGTCTGGTTCTGGGGCATCGGCCTGGCCGCGATACTCGTGTGCGGATTCGCGGCGGTGATCGCCTGCACCGCACGGGCGACGATCGTCGCCGAATGGCGCGGTACCGCAGCGCACCCGTCGGCGCGGGACATCTACGCGGTCGGGTTGTGCGCCGTCGCGCTTCTGGGCGCTGCGCAGATCGCGACACTGGTTCACCGCGGAGTGCGCGCCGGCATTCCGATCATGTTCTTGGTGCTCGCCGCCGTCATCGCATGGGATCCCCGACGCGTGCTTCTCCGTGTCCGGTCGCAAGCGTCGATACTCACCGCCCTCGCCGTCCTCATCGCGCTGCAGAGCGCACTCACGATCGCGAGTGCGTTCGAATCGGCGGAGCGCGCCGCCGCGTTTCGTCACGACTGTCACGCCCTCGAATACATGAACTACCCGATCCGAATTCCGCTGCTGCCGCCGGGACGCATGCACGTCCGGTGCGATTCGTAGAGTCGTGGGGCGCCCACTGTATCGGCAGCCTCGGGCAGCCGAACGCGTCAACGGTCTTCGCCGCCGGCATGGGCAGCTGTACATGGTGCCGATTGTCCAGTGGGCACGAGGAGTAGACGGGAGATCGACGGCCTGGCGTCGTGCCGACGCCGCGTCCCGCGACTAGCCGCGCTGCTCATCGCACGGGGTGCCTCACATCCCGAGCTTCTTCATCCGCTTGCGCAGGTACGAGTTGTCGATGCCTGCTTTCACCGCAGCCATCATGATCGATCCGCCGGTCTTCTTCAGCAGCCAGCGGATGTAGATCCGCTCGCCCGTCTCGATCCAGCGATCGCGCGCGTCGCTGTACTCGCCGCCAGTCGCCCATGACTCGTCGGCCATCGTCGTCGCGGGGTCGACCCCCTCACCCGCCCACCCGGCGGCGGCGATGGTGAAAGAGTAATGGTGAATGGAAAAGTGGTTGGCT
>CBIHQZ010000503.1:0-5640 GCA_966212315.1 uncultured Myxococcales bacterium | reverse complement strand
CGCGCAACTCTTCCGCCCTCACGATGTTTGCTTACTGCGCGCACCGAGGCCCCTTCTGTCGACGTATCGATCTCTTCCGCCCCCAACTACCGCGCTCTACACCGGCAACATGATCAGCTTCGACAGCGCGCCGGCAAGCGACCTCGTCTTCCCGAACAACATCGCGCCGCGCAATCGCTACGGCATCCATGCAACGACGGGTGAAGGTGCCGCCGCGCTCGACATGTTCGCGCCGGGTCACGTGTTCGCCGGCAACGTCGTTCCGGGCGCGGCCACACCGTTGTATCCGACCGGCAACTTCTACCCGGCGACCCTCGCGGACGTCGGTTTCCGCGACGCGATGACCGGTGATCTGCGACTCGCGCCGACGAGCCGGTACGTGCGCATGGGCACCGATGGAAGGGATCCGGGCGTCGACTGGGATTCGTTCGCGGCGGTGCAGGCCGCGCGTTCGCCGTAGCAACGGCCCCCACGGTGACGAGTGCGCCGAGGCCCCGCATAATCGCCGCCCATGAGCTGCGGCACCATCTCGGAACTCTCACCGCAAGACGGACTCGGTTGGATCACGCTCGACGAGGGCGCGCGCGTCCGATTCGGCGCGACAGCGTGCAAGGGCTTCGTCCCGTCGGTCGGCACGCGCGTCTCGGTGCTCGGCACCGCGCCCGGATACGGCGGTGTGACGAAGGCGACACAGGTCGTTCCGCTACCGAAGTCCGCGGCCGCCGCGCCGACGGTGGCGAAGCGCTCGAACCTGGCGAAGCTCGATGCACTGAAGATTCCTGCCGATGAAGTGCTCCGCTCGATCATCGCGCGAACCGACACCGACGACGGGTTCTACGGCGCGCTCGAGCACTTGATGTTCGAGATCTCGCCGATGCCTGCCGCGGACATCGATTGCATCGCGCCGGCGTGCTCCGTGATCGCGATGGACGGAGGCGGCAACGCGTTCGGGCTGTACGTCACCGACTCGGTACAGGGAACGCCGTGGGTGTTCTGGGATCACGAGATCGACACGCTCGCGTTCATCGCCCCCGACACGCTCGCGTTCTTCTCGGGACTACTCGCCGAGCGCGGGCGTTGGATGAAGGAACCGAGTCACGCCGAACGCGTGCGCAGCGTGCTGCGCGAACTCGGCGTCGCGATCGGGCCGTTCCCGAATGCGGAAGGGTTTCTCGAGGGTCAGCCGGTCAAATGGCTGCCGCGCGGCCCGCTGCATCGGTAGCAATCCGCGCGGCGATTTACGGGTTTCTACGTCCTACGAGCGCCGCGCTTCGGGATACATCGCCTCGGCGAGCAAGCCCATCACGTCTTCGTACAGCTCGCCTTCGCCTTCCATGCGGTGCCACGCCTCGTCGCCGTCGCGATGCACGTACTTCACCTCGGGCTGAAGACGTCCGGCCTTGTCGAGAACCACGACGATGCATCCGATCGGGCGCTGCCATTCGACGCGGATCTCGGCGTTCTTTCCGGGGCGCTGCGCGCGAAAACGATCGACCGCGTCGCGAAACACCTTGAGCCCGGGCGGTGCATCCGCGCCACTCAGGTCGGCCGCGAGTTCGGCAACCGCTTTCTGACCGCGGGCGTGCATCACGGGCTCGCCCGACGGAGCGACCTCTTTCTTCACCTTCGCCGAAAACGCCGACAGCAACTGTTTCCCGCGCTCGCGTCCACTCGTCATGGCGATCACCTCGTCGCGGAGTCTATCGCGCGAAGCCCCGCGCAATCTCTCTTTGCGTCACGCGAGCGCGCGACTAGGATCCGCGCCGCCCATGGCCCGAGAAACAGCTTCTTCTTCGAAGAAAACCAGTGCCGCGCGCCGCACATCCTCGGCGCCGCCCGCACACGACACCCAACCGCCGTCAGTCGCCTGGCTCCGTCGGGCGCACTTTCTCGCGCGCCTCTCGCGAGCATGGGACACGCGCTTCGAGAACGAAGCGAAGTCCGGCCGCATCGGTCGCTGGTACAGCGCGGTCGGCAACGAGATGACCACCGTGGGATCGGCGCTCCTGATGAACGCGAACGACGCGCTCTCGACGGTGCATCGCGACCTCGGCGCGATCTTGTCGACATATCTCGACGTCACGCGCCTCGCGCCGTCGCTCTTCGACGCGAGCGAGAAGACCGAATGGGACGAGCGTCGCAACGATCCGCACGAGTACCTGTATCGACTCGCGTGCCAGATGATCGGCCGCCGCGACGGCTTCACGCAGGGGATCGATCGCTCGTTCCACTACGGCATCGTCGACAGCGCGCAGGGCATTCGCCACGTCGGGATGATCTCGCATCTCGGCTCGATGCTTCCGGTCGGTGCGGGTCTCGCGCTCGCGTCGCTGCAAGACAACGCGGGGGCGACCGTGCTCGGGTTCATCGGCGAAGGGGCGACGTCGCAAGGTGACTTCCACGAGACGCTCAACACCGCCGGCGTGATGAAGCTGCCGTACATCCTCGTGGTGGAAAACAACCAGTACGCGTTCTCGACGCCGCTGTCCGAGCAGTTCGCGTGTGCGTCGCTAGCCGATCGCGCGGTGGGTTACGGCATCGCGGGCGAGCAGGTCGACGGGTGCGATCTCGTCGCGGTGCACGGTGCGCTCTCGCGCGCGTTCGCGCGGGCTCGCGGTGGCGCAGGCGCGACGTTGATCGAAGCGATGCTTCCTCGCATGCGGGGTCACGCCGAGGGCGATGGGAGCTACGACATGATTCCCGACGACGAGAAGAAGCGCTTTCTCGCGATGGATCCCTTGCCGCGTCTCGAGAAGACACTGCTCGACGGCAAGGTCATCGACGCCGCGCGAATCGAAGCGGTGAGCGATTGCACCCGCGAACTCGTGGCGGTCGCATTCGAGAAGGCCCAGCTGTGCCCCGAGCCCGACGAGGCGAACGCGATGCGTTCGATGTACGCGCCCGGTGAAGTCGCCGACGGCGTTGCGAAGGAGTCGCGGCGATGAGCGAGACGACGTACCTCGACGCGCTCCGACGGGCGATGTTCGAAGAGATGGAACGCGACCCGAACGTGTTCGTGATGGGGCAGGACATCGCGCAGTTCGGCGGGGCGTTTCGTGCGACGAAGGGGCTCTACGAGAAGTTCGGGCGCCTGCGCGTGGTGAACACCCCGCTCCAGGAATCCGCGACGATCGGGATGGCACTCGGCGCCGCGCTCGTCGGCAAGCGCGCGGTGCTCGAGATGCAGTTCGCAGACTTCGTGTCGTGCGGCTTCAATCAGATCGTGAACAACCTCGCGAAGACCTACTACCGCTGGCAAGCGCCGGTGCCGGTGGTCATCCGGTTGCCGTACGGCGGCGGCGTGGGGTCGGGGCCGTTCCATTCGCAATCGCCCGAAGCGTGGTTCGCGCATACGCCGGGACTCGCGGTCGTCGCGCCCGCCACCGCACGTGATGCGCTCGGGATGTTGAAAGCGTCGATTCGCGATCCGAATCCCGTGATCTTTCTCGAACACCGCTTTCTGTATCGCCGCGAGAAAGACGTCATCCCGGCGGGCGATCACCTCACGCCCATCGGCAAGGCGAAGATCGTGCGCGCGGGCGATCGCGTGACGGTCCTCGCGTGGGGATGGACGGTGGGCGAAGCGCTCGCGGCCGCGGACGAACTCGGACGCGACGGCATCGGCGTGGAGGTCATCGACCTGCGTTCGCTCGTGCCACTCGATGAAGAAACGGTGTTCGCGAGCGCGCGCAAGACGGGGAAAGTGCTGATCGTTCACGAGGCGACGCACACCGCGGGCTTCGGCGCCGAACTCGCGGCGCGAATCGCGGATCAGTGCTTCGAAGACCTCGACGGCCCGATCCGCCGCGTTGCCTACCCGGATCGTGCGAGCCCGTACAACAAGAAGCTCGAGGCCTCGCTCCTGCCGGACCGCGGCAAGGTCACCGTGGCGCTTCGAAAACTGGCCGCGTACTGACCATTCGAATCCTCGGAACACCGGGCTGAAACCGACCGTTGTCCGAGGAACCCCCTTGGCGTACGCCGCGGCCGTGCCATCATCCGCGCCCTTCGCGGCCGGGCATCGGTCACGGCGCGCGACGACCTCTGAAAGAAGGCTTCCGATGAAGATGCGTTGGTTGATGTGCGGTGCTCTCGTGTTCGCGACCTCGATGACGGCCGGCTGCCGGCGACGCCGCGGCGGCGCGGTGGTTGCGAGTTCGGGTCTGGCTTCGCCGCGAACCGACGACGAGCGCGCCCTCTACGTGCTCGGCCAGATCCTCGGTGAGCGCATCGGCGAGTTCAATCTCACGCAGCGCGAGGCGCAGATCGTCGCGCACGGATTGACGGATCAGATCGCCGGCACCCACGCGGTGAGCACCGAGCAGTTCGGTCCGCGCATTCGTGAACTGCAGCGTGGTCGCGCGCAGGCGCGTTCGGCGCAGACTCGTACGGAAGGCACGCGCTACGTCGAGCAGGCGGCGCACGAACCCGGCGCCACGCAGCTTCCGTCGGGCGTCGTGTATCGCGAACTCGCGGCAGGCACCGGCGCGCAGCCGACGGCCACCGACGAAGTGACCGTGCAGTACCGCGGCACGCTGATCAACGGCACCGAGTTCGACAGCTCGTACTCGCGCAATCAGCCGGCCACGTTCCAATTGAACGGCGTGATCCCGTGCTGGACCGAAGGCGTTCAGCGCATGCACGTCGGTGGTCGCGCGCGTCTTGTGTGCCCGCCCGAGGCCGCGTACGGCGATCGCGGCCAGCGTCAGATCCCGGCCGGTTCGACGCTGATCTTCGAGGTCGAACTCGTGAGCATCCGCCCCCCCGCGCCGCCCCCCGCGGCGGCCGATGGCGGAGCGGCACCCGCAGCGCCCGCAGCGGCGCCGGCTCATTGAGCACTCGCTCCGTCGCCATCGCGGCGGCGTAGATCACACGCGCATCGTCACATGTCGATGCGCGCGTCGAGAGCTGGAGCCCCGTTCCACTCCGTCCATGAGTCTCTCCGTTCCCTTCTCTCCGCTTCCGTTCTCTCCGTTCATCCTGAGCGCAGTGCCGAGTCTTCGAGGCACGAAGTCGAAGGACGCCAACCGATCGCGCGGTGGCGTGGTTCGACAGGCTCACCATGAGCGTCGGATCTCTCGCTCCCCGTTCTCTGTCGGCCCGCTCTTCCTCGCACGATCAGCGACTGTAGCGATCGTCGAACCACGGCACCGCGGTGTCGGAATATCCGCGTCGCTCCCAGAAACCTCGTTTGTTCTTGTCGAGTAGCGTGATCCGGTGGATCCACTTCGCGCCTTTCCAGGCGTAGAGCTGCGGCGTGATCATTCGTACGGGGCCGCCATGTTCTCGCGGCAAGGGAGCGCCTTCCCATGTGTGAACCAGCAACACATCAGGCTGCATCGCATCTTCGAGTGACACGTTCGTCGTGTAATTCTCGCCCGATCCATCGTCGCGATCATACGCGGTAACAAACACGTATTCTGCGGACGGACGCGGCCGTGCGAGCGCCATCAAATCGGCAAAACGCACCCCGCGCCAACGATTGTCCATCCGGCTCCAGGTCGTCACGCAGTGGAAGTCCGAGACGTCGTCCGTCTGCGGCAGCGCCAGAAACGCGCTCCAATCGAGCGAGAGCGGATTGTCGACCAGTCCATCGACCTCGAGCCGCCATGCTTCGATCGCGATGTCGGGTTGATCGCC
>CBIHQZ010000502.1:0-5643 GCA_966212315.1 uncultured Myxococcales bacterium | reverse complement strand
ACACGCTGCCACCGTGACTGCTACCGCGGCGCTCGGCGCGCTCTCGATCATCGGGGCGGCTGCATGGGCGCGCATCGCCGTTCGAGCGGGCGCGGGATGCAGCGTCGTCGCGTGCGTGGGAACCGCTGTCGGGAGCGGTGAAACAACAGGGGCGGACTCGACCGGTGCGGCCACGACAACGGCCCGCGCGATCGGCGCTGCCGGTTCCGCAACGGCCGCGGACGTGTCGGTCACGGGCGTCGCAACCGAGGACTGACCCGCGTGCGAGATCGATTCGCGTGACGCCGCGACAGGCGCGTTCGAACGCGCGCGCACCGCGGGAATCACACTCACACCGGCCGCCGCGACGAGCCCCACCAGCCCGATCGCCTTCCATCCGCCGATCTTGGCAAGCGGATGCACCGGCGTTACCGGCTTCGCCGCGAGTTGCGCGGCCATCGCGAACATCGCCGACCGCTGCGACGCACTCGGCCCGCCCGGGGCGCGCGCGCCTTGCAGTGCCTCGCGAACGCCGTTCGGGATATCGCCGCCACCTTCACGAAAACGTACCGGCCCGCTCATCGACCTTCTCCATCACGCCTCGACCAGCGATGCGCCACCGCACGAAATGCGTTGCGCGCAGCGTGGAGGCGCGAGTGCACCGTCCCCACCGGAATCCCGTACGTCGCCGCGATCTGTTCGCACGACTGCTCTTCGATCTCGTACATCACCAACACCGCGCGCTTCTCGGGATCGAGTTCGTCGAGCATCGCATCGAGGCGTGCTTGCTGTTGCCGCGCCGCCAGCGATCGCTCCGGGTCGGTCTCGTCGCCCGACGATCCGCTTGCGATCGTCCCGGGCTCCACCGGCTGCTCGCGCCGAACCCACGCGCGCCGCCGATGATTCGCTGCTTCGTGCACGCACACGCCGTACAACCAGGCGCGCAACGGCGAGCGCGGGTCGTATCCGCCGAGCTTCCGATGCACGATCATCAACACGTCTTGCATGACGTCAGGGCAGTTCTCGCTACGCACGCCGAGTCGCTGGAGCGTGAGCCAGAGGAAGTCGCCTTCGCGCGCGACGATCTGTTCGATCGTGGGAGCCCGCGGGCGCTCTTCGGCCATCGACGCATCGGGCGATGCGATCAACCCGCCTCCGGTTGCGACGGCCTCCACGTCTCGAATCGTGCGGCTCATGACGCTCGCTTCATCAGAAATGCACACCCAGGCGAATGGTCGTGATGAACGCGCCGATAGACTGACTGTAAACGCTGGCCCCGCCAGGAGTTCCGGCGAGTTCGTACTGGGTGAGATTCGCGCGGCCGATGAAGCCGACTTCGAGCACCGCCGGGGCGACCGGGGTAAGCCGGATCAAGCCGGTGGCTTCTGCCGCGAAGGCTGCCTGCGCACCGCCGAGACCTTGCGTCCCTTGATAGACGACCGAGTTCACGACGCCACCGCGAAGACCGCCGCATGCGATCAGATCGACCCAGCTCGCGACGCGAACCAACGTTCCGCATGCATCGACCCCGAATTCGAGCGCGGTGAACCCGGCCTGTACCGAACCGAGCGTGACTCGAACCTCGGCGAGCGTGGACGCGAGGACCGAGATCCGCAACCTGCGCCACACGAGCGGTTCGGCGATGAGCTGCACGCCATACGCAGGTGCGGGGAGCCATCCGACCGAGAGAATTCCGCTGAGCGCGATGTCGCCCGCGCGCACGGTGTCGGCACTGGGCGCGGCCGCTGCGGGTGGAGCTTCCGACGGCGTGCCCGACGAAGCGGCGTTGTCGACCGGCGGTGGTGACGACGACGCAGCGCTGGGCGGCGGTGAAGACGACGAGCCCGGCGCGGGGCTCGATTCGTGTGCGTCGATGCCATCGGCGCCGAGGGCGACCAGCACGCTGGTCATCGCGCTCCGCGTGGGCGCATCGCAACCGGTCGACGATTCGCGGATCACGCGCGTGCCCGCGGGTGTGCCGTCGCCCGCGCGCCAGTAGAGCGTCACGACCCACTCGGACTCGCTGCGTTCGATGACGGCATCGAGCGACCGGCCTTCGAGCGCTTCTTCGACCGGGCGGCCGAGGGCGGTGTTCAGTTCGCGCCCGACGCTCGCGCGCGATGGGCAGTTGTCCGCGCCGCGCGCACGCGTCCACGAGAACGAACCCGCGTCGGCGAGCGCCGAGCGCGATGCACACACGGCCGCGATGCACGCGATCGTTGCGCACCACCGGCCGCGATCGACGCGGACGAATGATCTGCACCGGACGGCTCGAGAGAGCGACGACATACACCCCGGTCACCGCGCGGGAACGTTCCGTCAGTAGAGCGCGGCGACGCGTAGAATGCTCGTCCCACCCTGGAAGTGAAACCGGCATTGCGTGAACGAAGGCGGCGACAAGACCGGGCGCACGTCGTTGGAGAATCCGTAGCCCTCGAGGGGAATACCGAACATTCCGCGTTGAAACACCGCATCGTCGTTCTCGTCGTGATGAACGACCACCGCGAAGTCGTGACCGCGTTCGGGGCGCGCGAACACGCAGCGTGCGCCGTTGGCCGCGGGAACGGTGCGGACGCGCGCGACGATCGGACCGTGCTCGGGAAAGTTCTGCGCGCCGTTGTAGAGAGTGCAGCGCACCGAACCGTGGTTGTTCCGGAGGCCGTGCACGACGACGACGATCTTGTCGTCGACAGCGACGGGCGTCGGGATCGGATCGGCTGCGACCGGTCGCGCCCCGGCCATCAGGCCGGCGAGTGCGAGCGACGCGGTGAGCGCACGAAGGGGGGAACGAGGCATGGTGGATCGCGTCTCCTGCCGTGATTCGTGCGCGGTGCGTCACGCGCTTCACGGAATCGACAGGGGGTGCGAAGAAACGGTGGCGCCGGTCAGCGCGCACGAGCTCGCAGGGTGGGCGAGATCCGCGTGGAGGTCAGTGTTGCGAGGCGAAGTACTCGAGCGCGACGCGGGTCTTCGTCTCCTGACGAACCGACGTGTCGATCGCGAGCGAGTGCAAATAGGCGTCGAAGCGAACCCGCGCGGGTTCGAGTCCGGAGCGCGGTACGCGGATCGATAGTTCGAGCAGCACATGCCCGTCGGGAAGGGTCCATCGTTCGACGGTGAGCGGCGCGCGCAACGATCGCGACTCGCGTTGCCACACGCGCGCGTCGATCGGTCCGAGCGCTCGCAACGACGACCATGCGATCGGCGCACTCGCGAAGGTCCGCGCGAAGTCTTCCTGCGCCGACGAAAAGAGCTGATCGACGCGACGCCGGCCCGCGGCCACGTCATCGATCTCACCGCGGTCCTGCGGCACCGTGAGCGAACACGAGTCGACCGCGGTCGTCCCGGCGATGTCCGTCTCGCACTTGAAGCCACTCTCGTCGAACCACGCGCGATCGACGTCGGTTCGCGCGAGCGGGCGGAACTTGATCGTCGAATCGTCGGCTCCGTCGTGAACCTTGCGCGCGCGAAGAACGATGCCGTGTGCGAACAGATCGAGGGCCCGTGTGTCGTAGAAATAGACGTCGCGCTGCTCGGCATCGCTCGCATCGAGACCGAGTCGCGCGAGCACGCGGGTCACATCCGCATCGGGGACCGTCGCTTTGAGTTCGACGTTGTCCGCGACGCGCGCTTCGTCGGGATTCGTCGCGATCGGTGCGAGGTCGCCATCGAGACCGTCGGGTTCGGCGGCGCAGCCCGCGCCGGTGAAGAGCGCGAGCGCGAGAAGTGCGGCAGAGATGCGATGAAGTTTCGGCACGTGTTTCTCGGCGGGCTTTGGTGGGGATTCGGCGCGCATCTCGCCATCGCGCAAGGCCGTCGTCAACACGGGAAGCACGGCAGGAAATCCTCCCACTGTCGCGTCACCGCTCACGTGATGCTGTGCGCGATACTCGTGCGCATCGAAGCATCGGGTCGAGATCGCCACGACTCGCCTGTATGCTGGAACGCGATGCGCCTGCCGGTTCTCGTGGCTGCCGTTGCAGCACTGATGTTCGCGAGATCTGCATCTGCGCAACGCCGGCCTGCGAACGACTCCGCGCGCCACTTCGCAGCCGGTCGCGAAGCGCTCGTCGCGCATGACTACGACCTCGCTGCGCGCGAGTTCGAAGCGGCGTACGCGATCTCCCACGATCCGTCGCTCCTGTTCAATCTCGGCGTCGTGTTCGAAGACGCGGGCCGGTATCCAGACGCGCTCCGTGCGTATCGTCGTTACCTCGATGCCGTTCCCGACGCGCCCAATCGCATCGATGTCGAGCGCCGCATCCGAACGCTCGGCGCCACGGCGTCGACTGTCGCAGAGCCCGCCTCGCCGCCGCCTTCCGCAGCGCCGCCCGCCGAACGACCGCGTCGCAATGCCAGCGCACGTCCGATCGCAGCACTCGTCGTCGGTGGCGCGGGTGTCGCCGTGCTCGGTGCGGGCGTGGTCGTCGGCATCGTCGCGTTGCAATCGCGTTCGTCGCTCGAACAGATGTGCGGCGGCGATGTCACGCATTGCCCCGACACGCCCGCGACGCGCGCGGCGCTCGGAACTCTGTCGACGCAATCGATCGTCACCGACGTGATGTACGGCGTGGGCGGCGCCGCGATCATCGCCGGCGTCCTCTGGTACGCGTTGTCACCGGCGCGTCCGAGCACGCCCGCGGTCGCAATCGGGCCTTCGTGGATCGGGTTGAGGGGGAACTTCTGATGCGCGTACGGGCGATCGCAGCAGTCACGACCGCGCTGCTCGTCTCGCGCTGTGAACTGATCACGCGGCCGGGCGAGGTGCACTTCGTCGACGGGTCTACGATCCGTGACGCACGGAACGATGCGCACGACGCCGGGTTCGACACTTCGATCGCGACCGACGGATCGACCGACGGTTTCCCGGCCGATATTCAAGCGGCAGATGCGCCGTGCACGATGGCGATGTGCGGCACGTCGTGCGTGGATTTGCAGTCCGATCCGATGCACTGCGGCACATGCGCTGTCGCGTGCGGCGGCGGACCCGATGCGATCGCAGCGTGTCGCGGTGGCGCCTGTACGCTCGCGTGCAGCGCCGGCTTCGCGAACTGCAACGGCGTCGACGCGGACGGTTGCGAGTCGAGTCTCGCGAGTGTCGGCAGTTGCGGTGCCTGCGGTCGCGTGTGCCCCGCGGCGCCGAACGCGTCCGCTCGATGTGGAGCGGGCGGTACGTGCGGGATCACGTGCGTCGCGGGATGGGGTGATTGCAACGGCAACGCGGCCGACGGTTGCGAGCAGCCGCTGAACGCGCTCTCTCATTGCGGCGCGTGTGGAGTGACGTGTCCGGCGGCCGGTCCGAATCAGGCGTACTCCTGTGTCGCTGGCACGTGCTCGCCGTACTGCACGGGCGATGGCCTCGATTGCAACGGGATCGCCGCGGACGGCTGCGAGACCACGTATCTCTCGTCGACCTCGTGCGGCGGTTGCGGAACGCGCTGTGGGGGAAGCTCGACGTGCATGCAGACGTCGTCGGGCACCGGCACAGGCTGCTGTTACGACACGGGCTCCACCAATGTCTGTTCGGGCACCACCTGCAGTTCGCTCGAGTACTGCGAGAACATCGGCGGACACATCTATTGCTGCATCTGAGTCGCTCGGTCGCGTAACGCCGGCGGTGCGTTCGTAGGACCGGCTCGATGCGTCGCGCAAGCAGACGCAGAT
>CBIHQZ010000501.1:0-5650 GCA_966212315.1 uncultured Myxococcales bacterium | reverse complement strand
CGCGTCCATCGGCGCGATGCTGGTCGCTCACATGAGCGAGCCGCCCGTGCCGCCGTCCGTGAAACTCGGTCGCCCGCTGCCGGCCGACGTCGAAGCCGTGGTGATGCGATCGCTGGAGAAAGACCCCGCCGCACGGTTCGCGAACGGCGCGGAACTCGCGCGCGCGTTGGCCGCATGCGGCTCGGCAGGGATGAACACCGCCGGTGTCTCTTCGAGTACACCGATGGCTGCGCCCGCGACCTCGCGGTTCGACAAGGACGCGGCGACGCTCGACGTGATTCCGCCCGTCGCCGAGTGACGCGCGGGCGCGATCACGAACGTGCGCGTGCTCGCTCCCCGGGGCCTCTCCTGTCGCTTCGCGACTGTCCTCTCCCATGCGGACATCCCGGATCGGGGATTGGGCAATCGAACGAAGCGATTCAAGCGACGCCTCGGCCGAGTGCGAAAGGAACGCGCGCCCGCCCCTCGCGTACAACGCCGTGTCGAAGGATGGATCGATGAAGAATTCGAGTCGAAATCTCACGCACATTGCCTTCGCGGCAACGCTGGCGAGTGTCGTCGTCGGGTGTGGTCCGTCGTGGCGCGTCCTCGAGGAACGCGCGTGGACCTCGTATGCGGCGCCGAGCGCCGGCATGCATGGCGACTTCCCCGGCGCCCCTGCGCAGCAGGAACGAGTCGCGACGAACTCGCGGGACGGGGGCCACCCGGTTCGCATCGAGGGCGCCGACGCACGCATGGCGAATCTGCGCCTGACGATGTTGTCGCTGCGCTATCTCGACGCGACGCTTCCGACGATCGACGACGCGTATCTGCAACACGCGCGCGACGCGTTCGAACAGTTCGGACGTGACGGCGCACGCGCGTCCATCGTGTCGTTTCGACCGGTGACGACGTCCGGCCTGCCCGGCTACGAAATCGAAGCGCGGTACGGCTCGTACGGGCGGGGATATGTCCGGATGTTCGGTCGCGTCGCGTTCGGCGAACGAACGGCATACGTGCTCGCCGCGTTCGATTCGAGCGGGCACGAGGACTGGTACTCCGTCTCGCGCGCGATCGAGACGCGGATGGTGCGTGCGTTCCACGTCGAGGGCGATCGTGCGCCCGTCACCGCCGCGGTCGGGACGACGGATCAAGTCACCGCCACGCTGCCGTCGCTGGGATCCAGCCGCCGACATTCTGAGAAGCGGGCACGACAGCGACGCGCCGCCACGAACCAATCGGAACTGCGCTCGGTAAACAATGCGTCGTACCTGACTCAGCACCGAGCAGGTCACATGGCGCCGTGCACGATAGATGCGGCACAGACGGGCCGCCGGCGTTCGCAGGCAGTGGCAGCAGAAGTGCGGTGGCCAGCGTGATCGGAACTGCCGCATGACGGCGATGCGATCCGAACCACGTTTTCTCCGCGCGATGCCTCTTCGGGCCTTGCTCGACCATTCGACCCCCTCCGGCGACGTTGGACGCCGTCCGAGTGTATCGGAGCAACGGTGGTGCCATTCCCGAAGGCTACGATCGAGCCGCCTCGCCAGTCGACGGCACGGTCGAAGACGCGCTTGGTAGAACGACTCGCGCTCAGACCAGTCGCTCGCTGCCCACCGCGCGTCGAACGCGTTCCAGCGCGAATGCCGGGACTGCAACTGCGACGAAGAAGCTCACGTTGCCGACGACGTTCCAAGTCCCGCCGACCGCGACGGAGGCGAACGAATCGACCACGAACCACGCCATGAATCCGCGGACGATTGCGCGGGCGATGCTCGGAGGTCCGGAGGCGATCGCGTCGCGCAGCGCAAACACGGTGACACTCCAACCCAGCGTCAGTGCCCCCGACACGGCCGTGGCCTGCCGTGCGACCGCCGTCGCGGATCCGGCCTGCTCGCCGCGGGGCCAGAACAAGCCGCGGACCATCACCTCGAAATGGAGCGCGTCGGGCGCGAGCGCGATCGCAACGAGCCACAGACCCACGACGACGCCGAACACACAGCCGGCCCCGAGCCACCGTTCGAAGACTCGCGTGTTGCGTTGCACGGTCGCGAGTATCACCCGAACCGCTCCACGCGCGCCGACATCACACGGGCGCGGTCGCGCTGGGCGTCGGGAGAGAGATCCGACGCGCGTGCTTCGTACACGAACAGCGGCTGGCCATTGACCGTCACCGCGTAGTCGGTCGACTCCGGTGCGCCGCTCGGCCCGGGATAGACCACCAGATGGGTCGGTGGCATCGCCGGCTCCGGCAGGATCTCGATTCCACCGACCGTGGTCTCACCAACGGTAGCCGCCAATCCGATCCGTCCGCAAAGCTGCGGCCGCCATCGAAGACTTCGACGCGATCGGCGCCGCCGTCTCGAGCCATCGGCGGACTGCAAGCCGTGAAGGCCGAGAGCAGGAGCAGACAGTTCGCCGCAACCTTCATGACTGTACTCGTATCGCGGGCCGACGAGCGCTCGATGCGAGCGCCAGGGAGCGAGCGCCTGCGCGCGCTGCGGGTCGCAACTGGACCCCACTTGCCCGACCTCGCAGTCTTCCGCCGGCGCCATGCATCCCTCCCGGCTGCCTCTCCGTTCGCCTCGTCCCCTCGCCATCGCGGCCGCTGCGGTCCTACTCATCGATGTCGCCGGCTGCGAGCCACCCCGCTGCAGTCGCGACGAATGGTGCAGGACGGACGCCGCGATGCCTCGCGTCGTCGGTCTCGGCGGAGCGATTCACGGCACGTCACCCACGGACGTCTGGGTCGCCGGCGAGCGCATGATCCGTCACTGGGACGGAAGCACGTGGACGACGGGATGGACGCCCCCCTCGACGCAGTCGCCGCAACCGGAGATCTGGCTCGATGGGGTATGGGCGCTGGCGCCCGACGATGCATGGAGCGTCGGGAGCTTCGGCACCGTGCTCCGTTGGGACGGCACGCGTTGGACCGCGTTGGCGACCGACGCGATCGTCCCGAGGGTCTCCAGCACGTACGGCGACGTCGGCGTCGAACTCATGGCGGTGTGGGGTCGCCGCGCGGACGATGTCTGGATCGTGGGCGCCCACGCGACGGTGCTGCATTGGGACGGAAGCGCGCTCGCACTCGTGGAAGAGGCGCAACGGCTCGCGGGCGGGGCCGCGAGTTCGGCAGCGATGCGCTGCGTGTGGGGGACCGCCGATGGCGAGCTATGGATCGGCGGCGACGCGGACAGCCAGTTGCTGCATTTCGACGGCACCGCGTGGTCGACCGTGAGGCTTCCGATGACGACGGCGCGCGCGACCGCGTTGTGGGGCAGCGGACCCGGCGATGTGTGGGTCGCCGGGCTGTCGAGCGGTCTCGCGCACTGGAACGGCAACGCGTGGACCGCGGTGCGCGGCGCATTCGACGAGACGTTCGCGATCACGGGGACGGCCGCCGATGACGTGTGGGTCGCGGGATCGTGCGGCGAGGACTTCGTCGACTGCGGGCCCGTCGCGCACTTCGATGGCACTCGTTGGACACGCCAGTCGATCGGGCCGTACGGACGGGCGAATGCGATGTGGACCGCGACGCGCGGCGAGTCATGGGCGTTCGCGGCGTACGCGACAGTGTCGCATCGCGGCAGCGGTCGGCCGATGCCTTAGCGACACCGCGCTTCGCGCTGAATCCAAACGGCACGTTGAAGGCACCAGCGGTTCCTACCGAACTACCCGGTCCGTCGCGCCGGGGTCACTCCATCAGGATGTTGTGGTTGCCGGTCGTGTACTCCAGCACGCCGATCGTCGGGTTGTGATCGCTGAAGTAAGCGAACGGCCTCGTGGCATCGACGCCGTAGAGTTCGTGCGCGTTGCGTCCGCAATGGACGTAGGTCGCGGGGCTGTATCCGGTGCGATTGCCGGTGGCAGGGTCGACTCGCGTGAGTGACGACATCGTGATGTCTCCACCGCCCGAGGTCCAGATCGAGCCGTCGGCGCCGACGAACATGTAGTCGGGATGGATCCCCGGTCCGGTACCAACCGCGGCGACATGCGTGTCGGCCGTCGAAATGAGCATGCGGTTGCCCGTCGCAATGTCGATCTGCACGATCGAGTACACGCTCGCCGGAACGGCATAGAGGTGATCGCCCGCCAGACGAATCACCGCGGGCGCGCCGGTCGGAAGCTCGATCCCGGTCCCGACGTTGTCGGTGCCCATCGTGTCGAACAGCGAAACGATGTGGCACTGGCCGCCGCGAAACCTCGCGACGCCGCCCCACTTGCGCGAGCCGCCCATGTCGCGACCGACACTCACGTAGAACGCGCCGTCGGATGCAATGTCGAACGTGAGGTAGTCCTGATTGTCGCCGCCGACGACGAGGACGTCGTTGGGATAGAGCCGCGTGCCGCCAGTGGTCATGCAGGCCGTCGACATCTGCGCGAAGTCGAGCACTTCGGTCCGATTGCCGGTGGCCGGGTCGACGCGAAGAATCACGCTGTCGTCGATGAGACTCGAGCCCCAGGTCGAGGTCATGTGGGTCGAAACGGTGGCGAAGAAATAGTAGGCCCCGTCGGGCCCCTTCGCAGCGTCGTACACGTGCCGGATGGTCGGCCCGGTTCCCACGGTCATCATCCCGAGACGGGGGTCCTGGTACGTGCCGGATACGACCGTGCGAACGCCCGTTGCGGGATCGAGAGAGTACACCGCCCACGCGTCGCCGAGGGGCGGGCCCGCGGTGAAGATGATGTGTCCGCCGTCGAGGAAGCCCTCGCCGAATTGCGCGCCGAATGCCGGTCCCGAGCCCACCGTGCCGTCGGAATTCGGGCTGCATCGCGGATCCATCTCCGTGGTCGGACGCCGGCCGTCGATGCGGCAATCGATCGGAAGCATCGTGGTGCTCGCGTCGCCGCCGGCATCGCTGACGGCGCTGTCACCCGTACCCGAGTCAGTATCCATCACAGGCGTTCCGCACGCTGCGACGGAGATCGCCAAGGCGACGCCCCACGCGAACGATCCCTTCCGCGACGGGGTCGCCGTCCCGTGCTCGTATTTCATCGTCATGATTCCTCCCGATCCCCCGCCGCCGTTCTACGCCGTCGGGCCGTGGCTTCCTGCCTCGAATCGTCAGTATAGGCGAAATTGCTGCAGGTGATCGAGGCTCACCCGACGCTTCGCGTCGAACCGAACGCACGCTGTGTCTGTCGCGTCACTCACTCTGCCGTGCGCAAGGGCGTCGCATCGGCGCAGACGAAGCACGGGATGTCGATTGCGTTCTGGAGTCGCGAGCTGGATGCCAGCGCGGGGCGCGCGCGCGATCGAACCGCGCGGCTGACTCTCCGCATGCGCACCGAGATGGCCTTTCCACTGGGCGCGTCGCGTTCGTACGGTCGCCGTGTCAGTTCACAGCCCCGTCCGGTTCGCCGGGCGGGGCGCTTCCATTTCCACGCCTGGCATCGGCGAGAAGATGAGCGGACCGACGCGTCGCCTGCGCGTCGCGACGCGATCTTCGTGACGAGTTGCAGGGCCCGATCGAGTTTCTCGAACGTCTCGATGACGCCGTCGATTTCGAGCACGAGCATCGCGTTGTGTCCGTCCTCGCGGCCGTCGTCGTAGACCAGTCGTTCGACGCCGAGGTCGAGCATCTCGCGTCGGGCATCCGCGCCGAGGACCTCGCGCACGGCGGGTGCACCGGTGGCCTTCACGACAAACGCCCGGTCGAACGCCTCGTCT
>CBIHQZ010000500.1:0-5651 GCA_966212315.1 uncultured Myxococcales bacterium | reverse complement strand
GTCGCTTGCTTCGCGAGTGCGTCCTGAATCGTCGGCGGCAGCTGGATGTCCTGCAGCGCGATCAGCTCGACGTGCAAGCCCCACTGCGACACGAACTGTTCGACCTGCGTGCGAATGCGCGCGGCGACTTCGTCGCGATGACCGAGCAACTCGTCGAGCGTGATCTCGCCGACCATGTCGCGCAGAACCACCTTGGCGCGGTCCTTCACCGCGAGTTCGAAGTTCTCCACGTTGAGCGCGGCCTTCTCGGGCTCGACGACCTTGTAATAGACGACCGCGTCGATCGCGGCGGTGACGTTGTCGCGCGTGATCACCATCTGCCGCGGCAACTCGCGATTGCGAATGCGGGTGTCGATGCGAATCAAACGCTGAAAGATCGGCCACACCATGTTGAGCCCCGGTTCCATCTTCCCGGAGTACTTTCCGACGGTGAACTTGAGCGCGGTCTCCCATTGATTGATCTGCCGGATCGCACGCAAGACGTAGAGCCCGAGCAAGATCACGATCGGAATCAACGGAGCGAAGACGGCGGGGTCATCCATGGTGGCGAGTCCTTTCGCGAGTCGCGGCGGAGTATAAGTCGCGCGCGGGTTCTGTCATCGCGCGGTGCGTGAGCGACGAACGACGGTGCGGCGGGGCATGGCACGATTCAAACGCCGTACCGCTTCGCGCAGATCGCGCTCGTGCTCGGCCGCGAATCCGAGTCGGAGATAGGGCGCCGCGTGACGGTCGAACGCGAAGCGCCGTCCGGCCTGGATCAAGACGTGTTCTTCGCTCGCGCGGGCGGCCCATTGCTCGGCGTCGATGCCGTCGGCAACGCGCGCCCAGAGCGCGAGTCCGCCCGCGGGGACGTCGAACGTGAGTGCTTCGCCCAGTTCGCGGCGTAGCGACTCGACGAGCGCCTCGCGTCGCGCTGCGTACACCGCCCGCACCTTGCGCGCATGACGCTGCAACTCGCCTTCTTCCATGAACTCCGCGACAGCCGCCTCGATCACCGCGTCGCCTTGTCGATCGACGAAGACGCGCTGCGCGGCGAGCCGGTCGATGACGGGCTCCGCGGCCGCCACGAATCCGAGCCGCAGTCCGGGTGCGAGCAGTTTGGAGAGCGTGCCGATGTACACCACGACACCGGCAACGTCGGCGCTCGCGAGCGGAAGGATGGGGCGTCCGTCGTAGTGAAACTCGTGGTCGTAATCGTCTTCGACGATCGCGCATCGGTTCGCACGTGCCCACGCGAGGAGCTGAATGCGGCGTTGCGGCGAGAGGGTCACCGTCGTCGGGTATTGGTGGTGGGCGGTGAGATAGACCGCGCGCAACGGCGCCCGCGACGCGATTCGCGCGAGCGCGCCGACATCGAGACCTTCGCCGTCGACGGGAATCGTCACCAGCGTCGCATCGGCTCGCCGCAGCGCCTCCCAGGCGGGGCGGTAGCAGAACTCTTCGACGGCGACGCGATCGCCGGGCGCGAGGAGCGCGCGAGCGAACAGATCGAGCGCCATCTGACTGCCGCGCGTCACGATGACGTGTCGCGCGTCGAGTGCGATCCCGCGACGCGACGCGAGCATCGCGGCAATCGCGGCACGCAATCGCGGATGCCCGGTCGGCTCGCCGTAATCGAGCAGCGAGACCGGGCCGATTCGCAGCGCGCGACGAATGGATCGGGCGAGTGCTGCGCGCGGCACGAGGCGTGTGTCGGGCACACCGCCCTGGAGCGAGAGTTGTCCGCGCGTTCGCGGTGGCGAATGGAGGCTCTCGCGCAGGGCCGGAAGTGCGAATCCAATGCGCTCGCCCCACGCGGCCGGTGCGTTCGCAAAGCGCGTCGGCGCTCGTTCCGGAAACTCGTCGGCGACGAAGCTCCCCTCCCCCTGACGCGCGACGATCCAGCCTTCCGCGCTCAGTTCGCGATACGCCGCAACGACGGTGTTGCGATGCATCCCGAGGCGCGCGGCGAGATCACGCGAGCCCGGAAGCGGAGCGCGTGCATGCAGCCGTCCGTCGCAAATGGCCGCGGCGATCCCGCGCGCGAGCTGCGCGTAGAGCGGCGTCACGGACGACGGGTCGATCGCAACGGTGAAGTCCCAAGGACGCACGCGAATCTCTGCCTCCAAAGTGGTCTGTGCGAAATGCACGAACCGGAACTATTCGACGTACCAGTGTCGACGCACGATCCGTTCATGCGCAAGGAGATCTTCCGAATGCCCGACGACGAAGCACGCGCGCTTCTCGCCCGGCTCCCTCACATCGAACTCGCATCGTGCAGCACCGGGAGCGACCCGATCCTGCGAACGCTCGACTTCGCGGTGCTCGACGACGCGGTCGTGTTCCACGGCGCGCCGGCGGGAGAAAAGCTCGAGTTCGACGGGCGGCGCGCGGTGGTTGCCGCGTCCGAGACGGTGGCGAAGATCCCGAGCTACTTCCTCGACCCTTTGCGCGCGTGCCCTGCCACCACCCTCTATCGCAGCGTGCAGGTGCACGGGACGGTGGAGACCGTGCACGACAACGAGATCAAGGCGCGCGCGCTCGAGGCCTTGATGCAGAAGTACCAGCCGGAGGGCGGCTACCGCCCGATGGATCATCGCGATCCGCTCTACGCCAAAGCGATCGCGGGGCTGTTGGTGATGCGGGTGCCGATCGAGCGAATCGACGGCAAGGCGAAGCTCGCGCAGAACCGATCACCCGCCGACGTGCAGACGCTGTGTGAGCGACTCTGGCAGCGAGGAGGGCCCGGCGATCTCGCCGCGATCGAGGCGATTCGCGCCGCGAATCCGAGCGTACCCGACGCGGACTTCTTGCGCGCGCCCGATGGGGTGCGCCTCGTGTGCGCATGCGATGCGCGTGAGGAGTCCGCGATGCTCGGGTTGCTCCGCGATCAGTACTGGAACGTCGGTGTCGGCGACGAGCGATTGCTCCAAGCGCATCGGCGCAGCGCGGTGTGGGTCGGCGCGCGTGACGAGCGCGGTGAACTCGTCGCGACAGCGCGGGCACTCGCCGATGGTGGCAAGTTCGCGAACATCTACGACGTCGCGGTGCATTCCGCATGGCGAGGACGTGGCGTCGGCGAAGCGGTGATCCGTTTGCTCATGGCGCATCCGCTGGTGCGCGACGTTCGTCGCGCGTGGCTGCGGACGCGCGATGCGGAGGGGTTCTATCGGCGCTTCGGATTCGAAGTGAGTGCGCGGGCGGAGGCGCCGCACGGGCCGGTCGTGGAGATGACGCGGTGAGGTGAGTGCGCGGCGGTGAGTTCTCGAACGGGGTGTGGCGGCGCGTCCGAGGCAGTGCGCGATGGGCATTCTCGCGTTGCGCCGGCCCGTCGCGACGTGCCACCACAGCTCGATTCGGCCGATTGCTCGCGGCTCGATTGCTCGATTGCTCGCAGCTCGATTCGGCCGATTGCTCGCAGTTCGATTGCTCGATTGCTCGCGGCCGCTTGCCCGGTGCGCCGCCCGCTCGCCTACCGCGGCTGTCGCGCGCTCGCACATCCCGCGACCACGGTCACGTCGAACACGCGCCCGCGGAAGTACACATCGACCGCGTCCTGCACGCGATAGATGACCTCGGTCGGCGCTTCCACCGCAGACGCGATCCACTGCCATTCGGGCGCGGCCGCTACGAGCGTCGTCGGATCCGCGAACAACTGATGCCCCGATTCGAACTCGAGCGGGAACGTCGTCTGCTCGATCGACACATCCACGAACCCGCGCGATTCGATCTCCGTCTGCCACATCTCGCGCGACGGCAACGACATCGCGTACTGCTCGACGCGTTCGCTCACC
The DNA here is from genome assembly GCA_966212315.1 of uncultured Myxococcales bacterium. Lineage (GTDB taxonomy): Bacteria > Myxococcota_A > Polyangia > Polyangiales > CBIHQZ01. The sequence continues at coordinate 1,878 of CBIHQZ010000500.1, read as the reverse complement.
CCTGCCAGATCGTGCTTCAGCGCCACCTCGCGGAACAGGTCGAGCACTTCGTTGAAGCTTCCACGCAGCGGCATCGTGATCACGAGCTGCCCGCCCGGCACCAGCACCCGCGACGCTTCCGACAAGAGCAGCCCGCGATCGGTCGTGGTGCGATCGACAAGATTGCCGATCACGTTGGTGAACACCGCGTTGCCGAACGGCAGCGCCTCGACGCTCTCCTGCTTCAGGAACAGCCGCCGCCCCACGTCCTCGTCGGCCCGTTCGCGCGCGAGTTCGAGATACGAAGGGTCGGGGTCGATCGCGACCAGCCGCCCTTCGCCCATCATCCGCAGCAATTCGATCGTCGGGTATCCGGTGCGACACGACAGATCGAGCATGTTCGCCCGCGCTGGAACGTTCACCGAGCGCAGCAACAACTCACCGAAGACGCGCGCGTAAGTCGGGATGACGACCGTCTCGTACGCGAGCGCGGACTGATAATCGATCTCGTCCGCGGCCGTCTCCGACATCGCGCAACCTTTATCCCACCACCGCTAGGAGCGCTGCAAGCCTCGCAGGTGCTCGATCGCCTCGCCCACGAGGTCGCCGATCGTCACTTCCGCGCCCGCTTCTTCGTCGGTCTCTTCGACCGTCACCGTGCGCTTGTCGTTCTTCAGTGGCTCGAGAGCCTTGATCGCGGTCGGGTCGCTCATCGCCGCGAGCCCTTCGACCGCCGCGCCGACCACTTCGGCATCCGCATGCTTGAGCAGCTTCGTCACGATCTTCACGCCGCCCGCTTCGCCGACCTCCGCGAGGATGAACGGAACTTCCGCGAGCGCCACTGCGTTACCCCCGCGATCGACTTCGGCTTCGATGATGCGCGCGACTTCGGCATAGCGATCGTAGAGCAGCTCCATCAGCCCTTCGCCCGCGCTCACACGCACGCCGGGATCTTCGTGTCCGAGGATCTTGAAGAGCAGCTTGGCGCCCTCCGCGTTCGCGATGTCCACGAGCAGGTCCGCCATGCGCGAAAGCGCCGAGGCCGCGTCGTCCTGGTTTGCATCGGCGAACGAACGGTCGATCTGCGCGCTCAGTGCGTCGGTCAGCGCCTTCTTGTCGGCGTGATCGAGAAAACTGTCGCGCGAGCGTCGCAGCGTGCGGTCGGCATCGATGACGGAACGGAGGAGATCGTCGGCTTGGCTCATGGTTCACGCGGGTTACCACACCCCCGCTCCATCCGACACCGCCCCCAAACGTAAAGGTGAACGACGTGCCCAAAGACCGCGCGGACGCCGGCACGTCACGACATGCCGTCACGAACGGAGATGGATCGCACTGCGGACGCCGGCACGTCACGAGGCCACCACATACCCAGATGCCGAGATACCGAGATGCCGAGACACAGGGGCGCCGAGACTCCCCGCACTGCCCCGCGGGAACACGATCCCGTCGCGCGACGTTCCCTCGCGTGCCACCCTCCGCGCGGCACGTTTCGTTCGATCCACAAATGCGCCTGGCTCCGTATGCACCGCTCGCAGCGCTCGCCCTCGCGGCTCTCCCCGCCGGTGCGCGAACGTTCATGCGTCAACAAGCGGGTCATCGCGGTGGACGCGCGGCGCCCATCGCAGCGCGCGCATCGATCTGCGCGAATCGCTCACTCGACGGACGCTGCCTCCCGACGCCACGTTGCGCCGACGGCGAACTCGACCTCGACGGCATCTGCCTTCCTGCGCACATCGACACGACCGACGAGATCACCCCGGATCTCACGACCAATTCACACGTCGATCGCAGCGGTCATCTCGTCGTGTACGAGCACATCCCGCGACGCCCCGATCTTCCAGCCGAATACGACCGCTACATGTATCCGGTCTCGCCCTATCGCGGGCGCACGGTGAT
>CBIHQZ010000499.1:0-5657 GCA_966212315.1 uncultured Myxococcales bacterium | reverse complement strand
CGGGCCGGCGTCGATCGCTTCGAATCCGACGTCTTCGACCAGTTGCTTCACGATGCGCCTCGCCTCCGCGTCGTCGCCGCAGAAGAAGTTCGATGCAGGCACGCCTCCGTACACCGGGTTGGCGAGATTCTCGGCACCTTGCGCGTTGAACGACTTGAACACGCGCGCCGCGGGCAATCGCTTCTGCAGTTGCTCCGCCGCCGACGTGGTGTGCCCGTACTCGAGCGTCATCCCGTCGTCGACGCGCTTCACCGCGTTCGTGCAGTCGACCACGACTTTGCCCGCCAGGTCGCCGGCCGCTGCGAGCACGTCGTCGAGAGCCGCGTACGGCGCTGCGATCACGAACACGTCCGCCTCGCGTGCCGCATTGCCCACGGTTTCGGCGCGTGCGCCGATGCTCTTGCAGAGCGCGGCGAGTTCGGGCTCCTGAACGTCGCGTGCAGCGAAGATCACCGCGTGATCTTTCTTCGCCCATGCGCGACCGAGCCCGCCTCCGATGTGTCCGCTCCCCACGATTGCGATCTTCATCACGTGACGCCCCTTTCGAAGTTCACCGGCGAGTGGTCACCCGCGGCGCGTCGCGATCGTACGGGCCTCGTGAGCGCGCGTCCGCATCACACTGCCGGCAAGTGCTATCGGACGATTGCCAATCCTCTCTCGCCCCTCGCGGTGGTTCGACACCAGCGTTGTCAGAGCGGAAGACTCGACGGGATCGAAGGCGATGTCTCGGTACGCTCGGGCCATCGCCAGCAGTGGATCGCTCCAGCATCGATGGACATCGACGTGAGATCGATTGTTCGCGGATCGCCGTCGACGCGTAGTCGGGACGCGCGGGTGGACGGGATCATCGGCGCGATGCATCGGACCTGACCGATGTTCGCGGCCGTGCAGAAGGCGAAGCCCTGGCCCCACCAGAACGCATGCAGATCGAGTGTCGCGCCCGCGGTCGTCAGTTGGCACTGGAGCGCGTCGCTGCATGTCGCGTATTCGACGGCAACCTGAATCATTCCTCGCGCATCGCGCGTAGCGCAGATGGTGCCGCGCCACGCGGCCGCGGGTGCGTTCGCGTCGGGTCGTCCGGCATCCGACAGCGCAAAGGGCGAGGCTATCCGCACGTCGGAGGGAGGCGCGGTGTCTCGGACGTCGGTGAACGGGGTCGCTTCCCCGAGTCGTGGCGTGTGGCGCGCGGTGACGGGAGCCCGCGTACATGCCGTGCCCATGCAAAAGCCGACAAGCGCGAGGGTCCGCGGACTCACGGGCCGACCCACATCGACTTCATCGCGAGCGACGCGGTGTGCGGAAACGCGACCGGGCTCACGAAGCCGAACACCAGGTGCGGCCCGCCGCCGAAATCACCGACTACGATCCCTTCCGGCTCGCGATACGAGAGGTCAGAGAAAGCCGTCGTGCGCGCGCGTTCGATGACCCGCCCCGAGCGCAGATCGACCACCGAAAGGCACGCGTTGCCTGGCGTGGTCGACGTGCGATCGCACGTGTTCGTCGCGCCCGCTTCCGTCCCGGCGATTCCGTACGCGGAGCCTTCGAGGAAGTACGCGTACGAGCCGTACACCGCGGAACTCTGAAGCGTGCCGCGCGTGGGATTCGCGATGGTGACCGAGTACGCGGGACGGCTGAAATCACCGCTGCGCGCATCGGCGATCTCGTAACCGACGAAGCCGAATCGACCGGTGCCGGCGTTGTAGCGGATCACGAGCCGGTTCGTGAGTTGATCGATGGTCGGTCGCGGCGCGCGGTTCGCGACGATGTCGGGCGTGCGATCTTCGACCGGACTGGTTCCCGACGCGAAGGTCCTCCCCGCGACATACGCGACCCGCGAGACACGCGTGCCTTGCCCGGACTCGATCCATATGTAGATGCGACTGTTGAATCGTTCGACGCCGATCACGGCCGCATGCCCGAAGCCGTCGAGGCGCATCGACGAGAGAATGTTGCCGACCCGATCGAGGCGAGTGATGCGGGTGGACGTATCGCTCGGTGGTGCGAGCGACGCGGCGTAGATCTCGTTGCCGTCGAACGCGAACGATTGCAGGAAGTCCATCCGCTCGCCCCCGGCGGTGAGACGACGTTCGCGGAAGACTGTCTGCGAAGTGTTCCCGAGATCGAAGTGCCCGCTGGGTGCAAGTCCCGCGGCCGATGCGTCGACGGGCAGCGTCGTGATGTCGTCCGCCGCCGCGTCGATCCCAGCGTCGGATGCCGCGTCGAAGGGGGCGTCGTCGGCATTCGTGTCATCGGCGAGAGAACCATCAGCGGGAAGATTCGCGTCGAGCACGTCCCCGCTGTCGAAAGCGTCATCGATCGTCGACGCATCCATCGATAGCGCCGCGTCACCGCGGATCGGTCCGCCGCAGTGGGCTGAGAGCAGCGCGAGCGCCAACAGCGAGATCGATCGCGGCGATGACATCACGATCACGGTACTACGAAGACCGCGCTGCCGTCGTGAAGGCGCGCGTCACCTGACGTCGCGCGCATCAGCGTTGCGCGGCGCGCGACGAAAGGCTCCGGCCGTTCGGCACTCCCGCGAACTACTGCGGCCCTTCGAACGCTGCGACCGAGTCGTTGTTCAGACTCGCCGCGTTCGCTTCGTCTGTGTCGACATGCATGTCGAGCGCGTAGTCCTTGCTCACGCGAACGATCACATCGCCGAAGACCGTCTCGCGATCGCCTTCCACGCGCACCTTGATCACGCTGCGATCCGCGACCCCGAACCGCGTCGCGTCCTCGGGACTCATGTGCACGTGTCGATGCGCCATGATCACGCCGTGCGAGAGAGCGACCGTGCCGTTCGGTCCGCGTAGCGTCATCCCGGGCGTTCCGGTGAGCTTCCCCGACTCGCGCAGCGGGGCGTCGATACCCAGCGTGATGCAGTCGGTCTTCGCGACCTCGACCTGCGTCTCCGCACGGAGCGGATTGATGATCGCCACGCGGTGGATCTCGCCTTTCGGTCCGACGAGGTCGACGGTCTCGCGGCACACGTACTGCCCCGGCTGCGACACCGGCCGCTTCACCGTGAGTTCGTACCCTGCGCCGAAGAGCGCATCGCAATGCTCGCGCGTCAGATGCACGTGTCGAACGCTCACCCCGACGGGAATCGTTCCACCCATCACGCGCTGCCGCGCGGCGCTCGGCCCCGCGATCGTTCGCACGACTTCGCGACCGATCATTCGCTCTTCGTCCGTCGACACCACGAGAACACGCGTGGGCGAACTCTTCGTCGCGATGTCCAGCACGCCGCCTCCGGCTGCCTTCGCGTTGCACGCCGTGTTGCGGTCGGCATCGAGCACGACGCCCATGTACACGAGCCCTTCGCACACCGCCGCGCGCAAGCTCGCGCTGTTCTCGCCGATGCCGCCGGTGAACACGATCGCATCCGCGCCGCCGAGCACGGCAGCGTACGCGCCGATGTACTTCTTCAGTCGATGTGCGAACGCCTCGATCGCCAGCTTCGCGCGGTCGTTGCCAGTCGCCGCCGCGCGTTCGACGTCGCGGTAATCGCCGCTCACGCCGGAGATCCCGAGCAGCCCCGACTTGCGATTGAGCATCTCGTCGACTGCATCGGGTGACATGCCCTGACGCCCGAGCACGATCGCAAGCGCGGGGTCGACATCGCCCGAGCGCGTCCCCATCACGAGTCCTTCGAGTGGTGTCATGCCCATGGAGGTATCGACGGACACGCCCGCATCGACGGCACACACACTTGCGCCGCCACCGAGATGACACGTGATGAGTTTGAGCCGCGAGAGATCGGTCTTGAGGAACTCCGACGCACTCGCCGTCATGAACTGATGGCTCGGTCCGTGGAACCCGTACCGGCGCAATCCGCGCTCGAGATACAGCTCGTACGGTACGGCGTAGATGAACGAACGCGGCGGCAGCTCTGCGTGAAACGCGGTGTCGAAGACGGCGACGTGAATCGCATTCGGCAAGGCCGCTTGTGCCGCTTCGATCCCGGCGAGGTTCGCCGGGTTGTGGATCGGCGCGAATTGCGCACACTCGCGAATGGTCGCCTTCACCGCGTCGGTGATCACGCACGGGCGAACCAACGACTCGCCGCCGTGCACCACGCGATGTCCGACTGCGCGGAGTTCGCTCACGTCACGCAGGGCGCCGTCGCTCGAGGTGAGGCGCGACAACACACCCTCGAGACCGGCCTTTACGTCGGGTGCATCGATCGGCGCTTCGCCCTGCACGCCGCGAACGTCCCATCGATGAAACGCCCGCGACGATCCGACGCGTTCCACGGCGCCGCCCGCGATCGCGGTCTCCGTGTCCATCTCGTAGAGGTCGTACTTGATGGACGTGCTCCCGACGTTGATGACCAGAACTTTCATGCGCGCGATGGTACGCGGGATGCGGGGTCATGGCTGCGGGTCGGGACGAGGTTTCTGCGAAGCCGGGCCGCGAGACGAGTCCCGCAACTCAGCGGTCTCGCATCGAGGGATCGTCGAACGTCTCCTGGTAGTAGTACCGGTCTCCGCTCGTTCTCGCGACGAACTCCACGCCCGTCGGCGCGGTTCTCGAGCCGTTGTAAGGCGCGTAGAGGTCGTAGTGGAGTCCACCGTACGCGCCGAGGTCGGTCTGCGTGACGCCGTCCACGGTTATCGAGACGAGTTCGAGATGGGCGACCTGATGCGCCGGAGAGGCGCACGACAATGCGATCGCGATGCTGGCAGCGGTGGTGACGACGCCAGCTGCTGCGATCGCGACGAGCGCATGCTTTCTGCGAAGCGACTTCATTGCGGACACTCCGTCAGCGATGCGATCCGATACGTCTCGACGATCTGGTGGCCGTCGCGCACGTAGCGCAGATGAACGACTCGTTGCGGGACATCGACATCGATCGTTTTCGGCTCGCTGTTCCACGGAAAGGTTCCGGACGGAGTGCCGTTTCCCGGGCCTCCGGGCGTGGACGTCGCGAACGTTCCGCCCGCGAGTGGAAGTTGAGGACAGGTCGGACACTGCTCACATGCCGCGAGCGCAAGCGCGGCGAGACCGACGAAAGCAAGGTGAAGGTGCATCGATCCTCCTTCGCGGATCCTAGCCGACCTTCGCGTGCCGAGTCCGTGACGCGCGTTCCATCTCGATGCATGGCGAGACGAACTCGCGCGAGTACGGTCCCGACGCGTGAACGCGAGACCGTAACGCGTGGGCTCGAATGATCGGGCGCCGCGCCGGCCTCACGCCATTCGCTGCGCAGCGGCCGGCTTGTGCTCCGGCGGCGCCATGAACTCGGGGCCCACCGGTTCGCGCACGCAGCGCGCGAGGATCGCGTCGATGTCGCGCAGGGCGTCCGCATCGAGGTGCCATCCCATGACCTCGTTCACGGGCGAGAGTTCGTTCGGATGACGTGCACCCCAGAGTGCGACCGATACGCCCGGCTGGTCGATCACCCAGCGCACCGCGAGGGCGAGCATGCTCTTGTCGTACCGGTCGTGCGCGAGGCGCGTGAGTTCCTTCACCGCGGCGAGGTACTGCCCGAAGCGAGGCGACTGACACTTCGGATCGGTCTTGCGCAGATCATCCCCTTCGAAACGGGTGTTCTCGTCGATCGTGCCGGTGAGCAGTCCGCGGCAGAGGGCGCCATAGGTGAGGCTGCCGACGCCGTGGGCGAGACACCACGGAAGGATTTCCTTCTGTGA
>CBIHQZ010000498.1:0-5662 GCA_966212315.1 uncultured Myxococcales bacterium | reverse complement strand
GTTGCTTCGCGAATGAAGTTCGTCCCCACGACCTTCGAGACGAACGGGAACGATCGTGACGCGCGCAGATTGCACTCGATGACCTTGATCTCGTTCTGTCGTGCGAGGAACTGGATGTTGAAAGGCCCGGTGATCTTCAGGGCCGCAGCGATGTCGCGCGCGATCTTTTTGATACGCCGGATCGTCTCGATGTAGAGCTTCTGCGGCGGGAGAACCAGCGTCGCATCACCCGAGTGCACGCCTGCATTCTCGATGTGCTCGGAGATCGCCCACAGCACGATCTCGCCTTCGTCGGCGACCGCGTCGACTTCGATCTCCTTCGAGTTGCTCTCGAACTTCGAGATCACCACAGGATGATCCGGCGATACGTCGGCCGCGCGCGTGAGGTAGTTCACGAGATGGTGCGGATCGTGGGCGACGGTCATCGCCGCACCCGAGAGCACGTACGAAGGACGCACGAGGACCGGGTATCCACCGAGGCTCTCGGCGACCTTTTCGATGTTCGCGACGTTGGTGCTGGTGGTCCACTTCGGCTGATCGATCTCGAGCGTGTCGAGCAGCGCGCTGAACTTCTCGCGGTCTTCGGCCTGATCGATCGACTCCGGCGACGTACCGAGAATCTTCACGCCCGCGCGGTGCAGACGGATCGCGATGTTGTTCGGCACCTGGCCGCCCATCGAGACGATCACCCCTTCGGGCTTCTCGCGCTCGTAGAGTTCGGTGACGGTCTCGAACGTGATCTCGTCGAAGATCAGCTGGTCCGAGACGTCGTAATCGGTACTGACGGTCTCGGGGTTGTAGTTGAGAACGATCGTCTCGTACCCGAGTTCACGCGCGGCTTTCACTGCGTTGACCGAGCACCAGTCGAACTCCACCGAGCTGCCGATGCGATACGCGCCCGAGCCGAGGATGAGCACCTTGCGACGCCACGACGGCTGAACGTCGTCGGTGTCCGCGTGATACGTGAGGTACAGGTAGTTCGTGTCGGCCGGGTATTCCGCAGCGAGCGTGTCGATCTGCGCGATGTGCGGCGCGATGCCGAACTTCTTTCGCGACGCGCGAATGTCGTCTTCGCTGCGAGCCGTGACGCGGCCGATGCCCTTGTCGCTGAAGCCCATCTTCTTCGCGCGCAGGAGCAGCTCCGCGGAGATTTTTCCCGACGCGTCCTGGAGCGCGCGGCGGGTCTTCACGACGTCTTCGATGTTGTAGAGAAACCAATGATCGATCTTCGAGAGTTCGTGGATCTCGTCGACGCTCATCCCCTGATCGAGCGCGCGTGCCACCGCGAAGATGCGGCGCGGCGACGGTGACTTCAGCTCGGCGCGCAGGTCCTCGAACGTGAACGCACTCGGATCGATACCGGTCACGCCGATGTCGATCATGCGAAGCGCTTTTTGAATGACCTCGGGGAACGTCTTCCCGATCGCCATCACTTCGCCGACCGACTTCATCTCCGAGCCGATGCGCTTGTCGACGCCGACGAACTTGTCGAGGTCCCAGCGCGGCACCTTGCAGACGATGTAGTCCAGCGCGGGTTCGAAGAACGCACTCGTGCGGCGCGTGATCGCATTCGGAAGGTCGGGGAGCGTGTAACCGAGCGCGATCTTCGCGGCGACGTACGCGAGCGGATAGCCCGTGGCTTTCGACGCCAGCGCCGAGCTGCGAGACAGACGCGCGTTCACTTCGATGACGCGGTAGTCGTTGCTCTCGGGATCGAGCGCGTACTGGATGTTGCACTCGCCGACGATGCCGAGATGGCGGATCGTCTTGATCGCGAGCGTGCGAAGGAGCTGGTACTCCTCGTTGTTGAGCGTCTGCGAAGGCGCGACGACGATCGATTCGCCGGTGTGAATCCCGAGCGGATCGAGATTCTCCATGTTGCAGACGGTGATGCAGTTGTCGCGCGCATCACGAACGACCTCGTACTCGATCTCTTTCCACCCACGCAGCGACTCTTCGACGAGTACCTGCGAGATGCCGCCCGCGAAGGCGCGCGAGAGTGCGTCCTCGAGTTCCTCCTGCGTCTCGCAGATGCGCGAGCCCTTGCCACCCAGCGAATACGCCGCGCGCAAGATCACCGGCAGACCGATGGCCACGACGGCATCGCGCACTTCGGCTTCCGACTGACACGCCCGAGCCCGCGCGGTCTTCACGCCGATCTCGTTCAATCGTTCGACGAAGCGCTTGCGATCTTCCGTGTCGCGCACGCTGTCGATCGGCGTTCCGAGCACGCGCACGCCGTACTTCTGGAACACACCGGCATCGTCGAGTGCGACGCCGCAATTCAACGCGGTCTGTCCGCCGAACGAGACGGTCACCGCGTCGACTTCTTCGCGGACCATCACCTGCTCGACCGAGATCGGATCGACCGGGAGGAAGTAGACCTTGTCGGCCATGTCCTCGCTGGTCTGGATCGTCGCGATGTTCGGGTTCACGAGGACCGTGTAGATCCCCTCCTCGCGCATTGCTTTGATGGCCTGCGAACCCGAGTAATCGAACTCGCCGGCTTCGCCGATTTTCAGCGCTCCCGATCCGAGGATGAGGACGCGCTTGGGCTTCTTGGGAAGGTACTGTCCGAACATCGTCTAGCTCCGGCTCGATCCGACACGTCGAAGAAAGTCGTCGAAGAGGAACGCTGCGTCCTCCGGCCCCGGGGCAGATTCCGGGTGGAACTGAACGCTGGACCAGGGCTTCACGCGCGAGCGGATCCCTTCGTTCGAACCGTCGTTCACATTCACGAACCACGGCTCCCATTCACCCGAGAGCGAATCGTCGCGGAGCACGTATCCGTGGTTCTGCGAGGTCACGTAGCAGCGTCGCGTCAACAGATCCTGAACGGGCTGGTTCTGCGATCGATGCCCGTACTTCAACTTCACCGTGTCGCCGCCCGCCGCCAGTCCGAGCAGCTGGTTTCCCATGCACACGCCGAAGATCGGCTTGTTCGTCGGGAAGATCACTTCGCGCAGCTGCTGCACCACCGGCATCATGTCCTTCGGATCGCCGGGGCCGTTCGAGAGAACCACGCCGTCGCACTCGGGAAGGAACTTCGCGAGCTGCGCGTGGAACGGCACGCGGATCACGCTCGCGCCGCGTCGCACCAGCGAGCGCACGATCGAGTCCTTCGCGCCGGTGTCGACGAGAAGAATCTTCAGCGACCCGCCCTCGTAACGCACGGGCTCGGGGACCGTGACCATCGCGCAGACATTCGGCATGTCGATCGCGTCGGCGTTCTTCTTCGCGTCTTCGAGCGAAGTGTTCTCGTCGACGAGCCAGCCGCGCATCGTGCCGTGCTCGCGCAACTTGCGCGTCAGCGCCCGCGTATCGATCCCTTCGATGGCCGGGACGTTCGATCGCTGCAGCCAGTCGCCGAGCGATCCCTGTGATGCGTAATGGCTCGGTCGCTCGCTGTGATGCAGCACGACCAGCCCCTGCACTTGTACTTCGCCGCTCTCGAAGGCGTCGTTCATTACGTCGCGCTGCTTCGGCGCCGCGGGAACTCCGTAATTGCCCTGCAGCGGATACGTCGTGACGAGGATCTGACCGCGATAGCTGGGATCGGTGAGCGACTCGACGTAGCCGGTCATCCCGGTGTTGAACACCACCTCGCCAGCCACTTGCCGTTTCGCACCAAACGAGCGGCCCCGGAGTACGGTGCCGTCGTCGAGGATCAGCTTCATCGTCTGCATCGGGTCCCTTCGCTCGATCGACTCGAGCGGTCTGCGGTTGTCATCCGGGGTCTGTTCGGCGCGCTGATCTACACGAACGCAGCGCGTCACGCCATACGACCGTGCGGCGCCAGGACACTTTTCTCGCGCGAACCAACGCGCGCGCAGTGATTGCGCCGAACGCGCGACGACTGCGTGAACTACGGCCGGGGAAGGTCGGATTCGCATCGCTGCGCAAACGTCGCATCGTGGCCTCGATTTCGCTAACGTCCGGCCGCCCATGAACGACCGCTTCCTCCGCGCGTGCCGCCGCGAACCCGTCGACCGAACTCCCCTCTGGTTCATGCGCCAGGCGGGTCGCTACATGCCCGAGTACCGCGCGCTCCGTGCGAAACACTCGATGCTCACGCTGTGTCGCACACCCGAGCTGTCGCTCGAGGTGACGATGCAGCCGTTGAAAGCGCTCGAAGTCGATGCGGCGATCTTGTTCGCCGATATTCTTCTTCCGCTCGAGCCGATGGGTGCGCCCTTCGAGTTCGCCGCGGGCGAAGGCCCCGTGATTCACAAGCCAATCACATCGCGCGCCGACATCGATGCGCTGCGGGTCATCGATCCGCACGAAGGCCTCGGCTACGTGCTCGAATCGGTGCGACTGATTCGACGCGAGATCGACGGGAAGATCCCGCTGATCGGCTTCGCGGGCGCGCCGTTCACGCTCGCGAGCTATCTGATCGAAGGCGGCAAGAGCAGTCACTTCGTGAAGACGAAGAAGCTCATGTACGGCGATCCGGACGCGTGGCACGTGCTCATGGGCAAGCTCGCGGAGGTCACCGTTCGCTATCTTCGCGCGCAGGCCGAAGCCGGTGCGCAGGCGCTGCAACTGTTCGACTCGTGGGTCGGCGCGCTGGGCATCGACGACTACCGGACCTACGTACAACCGCACGTGAAGAAGGTGTTCGACGGACTCGGCGATCTCGGTATGCCGCTCATTCACTTCGGCACCGGCACGGCCACATTGCTCACCGCGCAACGCGATGCGGGCGGCACCGTCATCGGCGTCGACTGGCGCGAACCGATCGATGAAGCATGGTCGCGCATCGGCGGCAATCACGCGGTGCAAGGCAACCTGGATCCCGTTCTCTTGTTCGCGCCGTGGGAGGTCGTTCGCGAACGTGCGCGCGAGATCCTGCGACGTATCGGCAATCGCGACGGACACATCTTCAATCTCGGTCACGGCATCCTCCCGGAGACGCCGGTCGACACGGTGAAGCGGCTCGCAGCGTTCGTGCACGAAGAGAGCGCACGCTGATGAGTCGAGCGCGCCGCGTCGTGATTGCGGGGGCCGGAATCACCGGACTCGCGACGGCGTGGGCACTCGAGCAGGCGCGACGCGAAGGCGCGGCGGTCGAGTACTCGGTGCTCGAAGCGAGCCCGCGCATCGGCGGAAACATTCGTACAGAGCACATCGACGGATTCGTGGTGGACACCGGTCCGGACGGATTCGTGGTGACCAAGCCCGCGGGCGCGGCGCTGTGCCGATCGGTCGGACTCGGGGATCAGCTCATCGAGACCATTCCCGAGAACCGACGCACCTACGTCGCCAAGAACGGGCGCTTGATCCCGATGCCCGAGGGGATGCTTCTCGTTGCGCCGACGGACTTTCGCGCGATGGCGCTGACGCCGCTCGTGTCGTGGCCGGGAAAGATTCGCGCGGGACTCGATCTGTTCATTCCGAAGCGGACGGACAACGAAGACGAGTCGATCGCTTCGTTCGTGCGTCGTCGCCTCGGCAACGAGATGTCGCGAACGTTCGCGGAGCCGATGCTGGCGGGGATCTATTCAGGTGATCCCGAGCAACTGTCGATCGGTGCAACGTTTCCGATGCTCACCGCGCTCGAGAAAGAGCACGGCAGCATCATCCGCGGTGCCATCGAGCAGCGGCGCAAACGAGCTGCGACGAAGCCACCGCCGAGTGCGTTTCTCTCGCTGCGTGAGGG
>CBIHQZ010000497.1:0-5673 GCA_966212315.1 uncultured Myxococcales bacterium | reverse complement strand
GTTGAGGCAGTCGAGATAGAGGTCGGCCGCGATCTCGCGGAGATTCTCGGGATCGGGCGCCGCCGGATCGCTCATCGCGATCTCTTGGAACAGCGTGGCGGCTTCCTCGAACTTGTTCGACGCGTAGTACAGGTACGCGCGGCGATACTTGATGGTGAGAAGCACCGTGCGCGGATCTTCGTCGCCACCGCCGACGGTCGGCGCCGGCGCACCGCTCGGCGCGCGTGCTCCGCCCTGCGCCGCAGCGGCGCCCGCGTAGCAGATGTAGCGGGTGAATGCGCGCAGCATGCCCGCTTCTTGCGGGTTGAACTCACGCGGCGCGAGACGCGCTGCTGCTGCCGCTGCCGCGGCCGCTGCCTGCTGCTGACGCTGCGCGCGCGGGTTCGGCGTTTCGTGCGCAGGGCGACGACGCGAGTCGTCCGCCAGGTGCTGGCTGAAGTAGTCGTTGTAACAGAGCACTGCCTTGTAGGCGGCGTCCTCGGTGAACTCGCCGGTCGGGTTCATCTCGACCACGCGGTCGTAGGCCGGGCCGCAGGCTTCGAAGTTCTGCTGGTCGCGAAGGATGTCCGCCGCGTAGTAGGCGATGCGGTAACGCGTGGGCCAGTCGGGACGCTGGTAGTCGGGGAACGTGACCTGGTCGAGGTCCGGGAATCGCTCGAGGAGCAGGTTGTAGAGCGCCGCCGCGCGCGCCATCGTCGCGTTGTCGCGCGTGCCTCGCGTCTGCTGCTGCCCTTCGGCCGAGCGGCCGATCGCTTCGAGATGCCAGTGCGACGCAACGTCGAACACGATGCGCGCAGAAGCGTCACGGCACGAGTTGCGCGCTTCCTGCGAGCGCTGCGAGCTGGCGGCGCGGTAGGTGTCGTACACGTCGAGCAGACGCGTCACTTCGCGCATCTGGTTCTCGCGGTTCTGCGAGGCCACGACGGCCTTCGCGACCATCGACTGCCAGTAACAGAACTTGTCGCTCGTCGCGCGCGACTCCATCAGCTGGTGGTAGACGCTGATCGAGTTCGGCCACTGACCGTTGTCCTGGTACAGCTCGCCGAGGTGTTCGAGCATTTCGAACGCGTTGTTCTCGTCGGCTGCGTAGCGGCGGAACGAGTTGAGCGCGTCGCCCGTGCGAAGCGGGCGGCTCACGCCGTACACCGAACCGTACGCGGTCACGAGTTCGCTGCGTGCGCTGCGAAGGAGCGGCGCGACCGAGGGGTTGTCCTGGTGCTCGCGGGCGTAGTCGACGACGCGATAGAACGTCTGCAGCGAGTCTTCGAAGTGCTGCAGGTTGAAGTGCACCCACGCCATCTTGTAGAGGGCGTAGCCGTAGACCTGATTCTCGGGCGTGTTGATGTCGATGACGCGCTGATAGAACTGCTGCGCCTCTTCCATCGCGCCCTGTTCGAAGAAGAACTCGGCGAACGAGAGGTATGCGTTCGGGATGAATCGGCTCTGCGGGAAGCGCTGGATCAGCGTGAGATACACGCGCCGCGCGTTCGTCATGTCCTGCATGTCCTGGTACGCGAACGCCAGGTAGAAGAGGACTTCGTCCATGCGCTGGTAGCGCGGATGGTCGGTGACGAGGACTTCGAACGTGCGGATCAGCTGCTGGCGGTACTGGCGCGCCTGCGTGAAGTGCTGCTGCTGCTCGCGCTGCAGCTCCTGCACGCGACGCGTGTTGTTCGCGCGGCGTGCGGTGAAGATCTGCTCTTCGAGTTCCTGTCCGGCGCCGTTCTCGACCGAACCGAGTTCCTGGAGGTTCTCGGCGAGGCGCATGAGCGCATCGGGGCGGTGCGGATCGGTCGCCGCCATGTTGCGCACGAGCGTCGCGGTCAGCTGCACTTCGCGCATGAGCAGGTCGCGCGAGCGAGTCGCGAGTCCCTGACGGCGGCGTGCTGTCGCGGCGTCGAGCTGAACGGTCGGAGCGCCCTTCTTCGCGCCCTTCGCGGGTCCGCGGTTCTCGGGGGTGTTCGCAGCGGCCGCAGGCGGCGCAGTGCGCGCGTGCGTGCCGAAGTGAACCGCACCCGCCGGGCATTCGGTGGCGGCGTGTGCGCGCTCTTGCGCGATGCATACGTCGGCCGCGACTGCGCTGACTCCGGGCGTCGGCGGCGGAGGGGCAGAACTCGCCGCAGCGGCCGCATTCGCACCGCGAGCGCGCGTCTGCGCAACAGCGAGCGGGGTTGCGAGCAACGCAACGAACGTCAGCACCCAACGTGCCTTGTGAATCGAACCGCGGTTCATATATTCCTCCGTGACAGTCGGCTGGCCGGCTCCCCCGCCAGATGAAATTCGACGCGGTCGGCGAACCCCGGCGATCCCTCACACGAGCTAACGCCGGCTTTCGCGATTGGTGTGCGGTCAGCGACCGCAGCGCGAAGCGACCTGCTGACGGTAGAACCCGAGTTCGTCGCGCCAGTACTCGCCGTTGAACGGCCACAGGTAGTGCTCTTCGTCGGCCGTCACGCGCGCGGCTTGTGCCTGCGCGACGGTCACCTGCTGCGCCTGCATCTCCTGCGAGAGTGCACCGCGGCGGGCGTTCAAGATCTCGATGAGAATTGCAGTGGTCTGGTTCTGAAGGTCCTGCAACTCTTCGAGCAAGCGGGTGTAACGGCCGCGGGCGAGGTCACCGGCGGAGTCGATCGCGAAGCTCTTCGCAACCGAGATGTCCTGAAGGATGCGGGCGCCGACCGAGCTGTTCTTGAACGCCGGCGGCATCTGATTCAGACGACGCTCTTCCGACTCGAGCTGCGCGACGTATTCCAGGTTACGAAGAAGCGTGCGGTCACCGAGCGCGGTCTCGACGATCGGTCGGATGCGGTTCGGCAGGTTCGCGTGGCCCTCGCGGACGTCCTTCAGGAAGCGGAAGAACGCCTGGTTGTCCTGGTACTGCTGCAGGTAGCGCTGCAGTTCCGGGCGAACGTCGCCATAACGCTCGTTGAACGTCGCGATGACGGTCTCGGCGTCGTCGTACTGGCAGTTCGAGAAGAAGATCACGCTCTTCAGCACCAGCGATTCCGGATAGAACGCGTTGCCGAAGTAGGGGCTGTTCAGCGTGTGGATGTTTCCGAGTGCACGCGCGTAGTCCTGCTGGAGGAAGTACGCCCAGCTCTCTTCGAAGAGCGCATCGAGCCAGTATTCGCTGTCGACACCGACGCGGTTCCAGGCTTCGACGGCGCTGTCGTAGTGCTGCGTCGAGTAGTAGATACGCGCGAGTTCGAGCCACGAGAGGTCGACCATGCGGGCCGGGTCCTCGACGCCTTCGACGCCTTCGTCGAGTGCGTGCTGAATCTCACGGAAGGCATCGACGGCCGGCTGCGCGCGGTGCGCACGAACGTGCGAGATGCCTTCGAAGAACTTCGCCTGCACGTAGTAGCGCGACTGGCGCTGCACCTGGCGGAAGAGCGCGATCGCTTCGTCGAAGTTGCCGTCGTTGTACTTCGAACGACCGAGAAGATAGAGCAGCTGATTGTAGAGGTTGCGGCTCTCGTTGTTGTTGAACTGGTTCAACTGGTCGGCGCTGTAACGACCGACGCGGCGGATGATGTCCGCGGGCTCCGGAAGCTGCGCGGCAAGCTGCGCGAGCCACTGGAGGGTCGACGGGAAGTACAGGTGCGCCGCGCCGCGCTCGACGATCTCGTCGAACACCGCGAGCGCCGACTGATAGAAGCGCAGGTGGTAGAGGCACTTTCCGAGGTGGAACTGCGCCTTCTGGATGTTCGCCGGTGCGTCGCCGGTTTCACCCTCGACCACGCGCTGGAACTGCACTGCAGCTTCCTGGTAGCGCTCCTGCTGGTACAAACGCAGCGCGTTCGCCATGGCTTCCGAGGGGGGACCGTCGGCCGGGGGAGCCGCTTGCGCGTTTCCGCCACCGGCTGCGTTGCCGCCGCCGCCCTGATCGCTGAAGTCCATGTCGGCGCCACCGCCGCCCTGGGTTTGCGTGTTGCCACGGCGTCGCTGCGCCGAAGCGGTCGCAGGGACCGCCAGGACGGCCACGATCATTCCCAACAGGCCCAGTCTCTTCCAAAGCCGCGACCGCATCATGGTCAACTCACTCCTCGGACGCTGTGCGTCCCGACCGAACCGCGCGGGGCGGGCCGCGCGTCTGCATAGACTCTTCGGGCGACTCACCGCGAAACCGCGGCGGAAGCCATGTTTCTTTTGCCCTACGACGCGGACGGGGTCCGTGTCGCGGCGCGAGCGTAGTGGTTCGGGCTCGACGATGGCTACACGAAAATGCGTCGGTGGTCGGGAAGCCACGTGGGCTGGCTCACGCCGAACGCAAAGGAAGAATGTCCGTACAGGCCGGAGAGCCAGAAACGCGACGCTCACGGTCTTACTGGAACGTTACAGTGTCAGCGCTGCCGACTTTACCGATGGGCTGGAATTCATGTCAAGGCCGACCCGGACCGGGACCGGTTCGCTGGGGGGTCGAGGCCCCGGTGCGGAACGCGAAGAACCCTTCGACGCCACTGGAACTTCGACGTTGACGGGCCTCGAACACACGGGATAGCTTGCCTCCCGCTGGTGGCTGCCTGCGCGATTCTCTCGCGGAAAGACGCAGGTTCCGTCGATCTCGGCCATCAGCGATCGGGCCGGAGTCTTCTCTGGTCGCGGACTTCCATCGGAGCAGGAGTGAGGATGAGCCGGGTGATCCTTCCCGTTTTGCTGTTCGTGCTGAGTGCATTCGCCGTCGTGGGCTGCGGAAGCTCCGGCGTTGGCGAGCCTTGCGATCCGGCGCACCCCGCACCCGTCGCGAGCCAGCCCATGTGCGGCGCGACCGGCTGCTTCAGCGGCCGCGAGATCTACATCGAGACCCGCTCGCTGCAGTGCCGCACTCGCGTGTGCATGGTCTACAAGTGGGACGAGGCTTCGCAGCCGGATGACCACTCGCGCCGTGTGTTCTGCACCTGCCGCTGCGGCGGCGAAGGCGACCCGACGTCGTTCTGCGCATGCCCCGACGAGTTCACCTGCACGACGGCGTTCGTCGCGGGCGAGCCCGGCATTCGCGGTTCGTACTGCGTGCGCAACTCGATCCCGGGGATCTCGGACGCCGGCACTACCGCGATGTGATCGCCGATGCGCTCGCCTCGCGGGCGCAGTTCGCCCTCTTCGACTCCCCTCGCCCCTTCGAATCAAACCACCACCACTTCCATCGGACGCGCTGCAGAGCAGCGAGTCGCAGACGCGTTGCGTGCGCGCGGATGCCGCATCGTCGGGTGCAACGTACGGGTCGGGCGCGATGAGCTCGACGTGGTTGCCATCGAGGGCGAAACGCACGTGATCGTCGAAGTCCGTGTGCGAGCCAACACGTCTCGCGGCAATGCGTTCGAGTCGATCGGACCTCGCAAACAGGCACGGCTGCGACGGGCGGCGGAGCGCTATTTCGCCGTACACGGCGCGAAGGCGATTCGCATCGACGTGGCGGCGGTGAACGGCGAGGAGATCGAGTTCATCGAGAACGCGATCGACTTCACGTCGACGTAATCGAAGAACTCACGCCCGCTGCCGCCTCGGCAGCCTTGAGCATTGGTCACGATTGACCCGGCGGCTGAAGCCACGGCAACCCGTCCGAAGCCTCACCTTCGTGAGGCTCGCGATGTCGCATCGAACACACCGGTGGTCTGTTCCGAAGAGATCGAAGGCAACTCGCAGTCACCGCGAGCTTCGCGCAGGCGAAGCTTG
>CBIHQZ010000496.1:0-5674 GCA_966212315.1 uncultured Myxococcales bacterium | reverse complement strand
GAACGCGTGTCGCGCGCGCGTCAGCTCTACTTCGCGCGCGTCCGTCGTCTGCCTTGCAATCGCGACTCGCTGAGCACTACCCTCGCGACAACCCTATGCCCACGCACACATTTCGCGGGGAGGAACCGATGCGCCGGTCGAACAGGCTCGCTCGATGGACACTCATTTTCACGCTCGCGGCTTCCTCCGCCACGCTGGTCGGTTGCGAAGACGAGAACGATCCCAAGACGTGGGTCGACAAGCTTGCCAACGACGCGCGGCGTCCGGGTGCAACGAGCAGGCTTCGCCGTCTCTTCGAGAGCACGATGGCGACCACGAGTCCGCCCAACAATCCGCGGGACCCGGCGGTGCGGCACTTCCTCGATGTCGCGCTGCCCGCGCTGGTGACGTCGTTCAATGCCCACACGGACGACACCGTGTCGCGTCGCGAGGCGATCGAGATCCTCGCGCAATCGCAGGACCCGCGTGCGATTCCGGCGCTGACCGCGGCGCTCACGTTCCGCCCCGGCAACGGCGACAGCGAACGCATCGCGCTCCAGTCCGTGCAGGCACTCAAGGAGATGGCGGGCCGCGCCGACGGCATTCCGGACGCGCAGAAGCCGCAGGTGATCCAGGCGCTCGTCGCGACCATCGATCGCGCCACCGGCAACTCGGGCAACCCGCTCCAGATTCGTTACAACTCGATCCAGACGCTCGGCGCACTCCACGCGACGACGGCGGTCGACACGCTGATTCGTCTCTTGAGCCGTCCGCTCACCGATCAGGACATCTCGACGGCGCGCGGTGCGGCCGAAGCGCTCGGAAACATCGGCGACGCGCGTGCGGTCGATGCGCTCGTCTACGGGCTCTTCCTGAACATCCGCGGACAGAACGCCTTCCCGCACTGTCAGCGCGCGCTCGCGCAGATCGGGCCGGCGGCCGCGGTGCCGAAGCTCGTGCAAACGCTCCAGGCGCAGAACCAGCAGGTCGAGCAGCTCATCGCGCAGTATCGCAACGTGCCGAACGGCCCGCCCATCCCGGACGGTCTCGTGCAGAGCACCGCGGCCGACGTGCTCCGTGCGTTCGCAGCGCCCGAGTCTGCCGACGCGTTGCTCGCAGTGATGAACAACCGCCAGCTCCCGGACAACGTTCGTTCGGCCGCGGGTGAAGCGCTGTCGTACATCGCGATCTCGACCCCGGCGCAGCGCGCGCGAATCCTCGCGGCGGTCACCGCCGTGTTCAACGAGAACCAGCCCGATCATCTCCCCGAAGGCCACGGCTGGAGCGCACAGATGATGGCCCCGCGTCTCGCCCTCATCGGCGATGCATCGTCGGTTCCGCTCATCGTTACGGCGCTTCGCAATCGCTCGCTGCAGGACAACGAACACGCTGCGATTCGCGCCGACCTTCTCCTGCCGCTCGCATCGATCGCACGCCATGGCGACGTCGCAGCGTTCACCGAGCTTGCGACCGGCGTGCGCACGCAGCTCAACTCGATCATCACGTCGGCCGATGCCGAAGAGCAGGCCGACACGCGTCGCCAGGTGCAACCGTACCTCACCGCGCTCGATCGTCTCGATCGCGTGATCGCAGTCGCGCGTGATTGCGCCGACGGCGACATGGCCTGCTACTCGACGAAGCTCGGTGACGCGAATCCCGACACCGTTCGCAAGGCCGCGTACATGATCGCGTGGACCACGCCGGAAGCCGGCCAGCAGGCTGCTCGCGCCGCGCTGCTCGCGCACATCAATCACGGTGACGTTCTCGTGCGCCGCTCGATCATGACGGCGCTCGACATGCTCTCGCCGCACGGCTGCCCCGAGTGCACCACGCGCATCACGCAGCTCATCGAGAGTGAGCGCGGCCAGGAGTCGAAGATCCTTTCGCACCTCGACGGCCAGCTGCTCATGACCCGCCTCCGCGCCCGCTCGGGCGGCTGATCCCTTCGCGCCGCAGCGCGCGTTTTCCCGCTCCACTCCGCCCCACTCGTCCTTGTCGCGCGAACTCGTCGCGGTCGTGCGCCGCGTACCGCGACGATCTGCCGCGTCGCATACGCGTGCACGGCGTGTGTTTCGCCTGCGAACGCGGCGTTTCTCTGGTGGCACGTGCCGTGAACTACCGGGCCCCCGATGGAATCGCTGCCGACGTCACCCACTGCATTCTGGCAATCCCGCGCCCGCGAAACGGTTTCGTCGTGGCGCGAAATGGCCTCGACGAAAACAATAGGGGCCGACATTGCCGCGGGGCTCACCGTCGCATGTGTCGCGCTGCCTCTGAATCTCGCGCTCGCGCTGGCGTCGGGCCTTCCCGCCGGCGTCGGCGTCGTGACGGCCGTGATCGCCGGCACCGTCGCGGCGTTGATGGGTGGATCACGTTTGCAGGTCACTGGACCCGCCGCCGCGATGGCACCGCTCGCCTACGAGATCGTGCAGCGTCACGGCGCGCGCGGACTCGTTGTCGCCGCGTTCTTCGCAGGCGTGGTGCAAGTGTTCCTCGGCGTCGCGCGCGTCGGCCGGCTCGTGCAGGCGATCCCCGCGTCAGTGGTCACCGGCTTCATGTCGGGCATCGGTCTGCTGATCATCGGCGGGCAGATTCCGCGACTGCTCGGTCTCCCGGTGACGGTGCGATCGATCTCACACATCACGCATCACCCCGACGTTCTCTCGGGCGTAAATATCGCCGCGGTGTTGCTCGGGCTCGTCGTGCTCGCGACCACGGTGCTCTTGCCGAAACTCAACAAGCGCATTCCCGCTGCGTTGATCGCGCTCGTCGTGGTGACAACCGTGAGTGTCGTGGGCGCGCTCACCGTGCGAACTGTCGGCGACATTCCGCGCGGGATTCCGATGCCGTCGCTCCCCGCGTTCGGATCGGTCGACCTCGTGAAGCTTCTGCCCGAAGCGCTCGCGATGGCCGCGCTCGCATCGGCCGAGTCGCTGCTCTCCGCGGTCGTCGTCGATTCGATGGCCCGCATTCCGCGCCACTCGAGCGATCAGGAACTCATCGGACAAGGGCTCGCCAACATCGCGTCGTCCATGTTCGGCGGCCTCCCTGTGACCGGCGTGATCGTTCGCTCGTCGGTCGCGGTGCAGTCGGGCGGCCGCACGCGATTGACGCCGCTCGCGCACTCGATGGCGCTGTTCGTGATGATGGTCGCCGCCGCACCGCTCGTCGCACGCGTGCCGATCGCGGCGCTGGCGGGCGTGCTGCTCGCGGTGGGCATCCGCCTCGTGGACATCAAGCAACTGATGCACACCTGGAAGATCTCGCGCTTCGAAGCGGTGGTGTTCGCGGCGACCATGCTCGGCATCGTATTCACCGACTTCATCGACGGCGTGATGATCGGGCTGATTCTCGCGCTCGTTCAGTTCGCGCATCGTCATCGCCAACTCGCGATCGACTTCGGCGAGGCGGTGCTCGACGAGCCGGGCGAGATGGCGCAGTTGCTCGACGGTGACGCCAGTGAGGGCGCGCGGCCGCGGGCAGCCGTGGTGCGCATCGCGGGGCCGATCTTCTTCGCGTCGCACTCGCATCTGGACTCGCTCGCGGAACGCAAACATCTGCCGCCGTATCTCGTGTTCGACCTGGCCGGCGTGCCGTCCATCGACGTGACGGGCTGCGAGACGTTCGGCAACCTCATCGAGACCCTGCGGGGCCGTGGTGTCGGCGTGTTGTTCGCACGCGCGCCGGTTCTCGTTCGCGAGGCGATCGAACGCTCAGGGCTGCTTCCGAAGAGTTACGACGCGGCCGTGCACGCGACGGTGCAGGACGCATTGCGTTCCGTGATCGCAACGGACCGCGGCGCAGCGAACGTCTCGAACTCCGCGCGCCCCGCGGGCGCCGATGCGCCGATCGGCGCTGAACTCCAACCCGCCGAATAGCGACGCAGGAGCTGCGATGCCGAAGAACGACAACAACTCGATTCTCGATGGAAACAATCGCTTCGTTCAGGGCTCTTTCGAGTCGCAGAGCGATCGCTATCGCGAACTGCTCGCCGGGCAGTCGCCGCGCGCGCTCTACATCGGCTGTGCGGATTCTCGCGTCGTGCCGAACTTCATTCTCGACCTGGGACCGGGCGAACTGTTCGTCGTGCGCACCATCGGCGGCATCGTTCCGCTCGCGGACGACCCCGCCAGCGCAACGGTCGGTGCCGCGCTGGACTACGCGCTCGACGTGCTCGGCGTACCGACCGTGATCGTGTGCGGTCACGACCGATGCGGCGCGCTCGAGGCGATCCTGAGTGGAACGGCCCCGCGCGGCGGACACCTCGATCGATGGCTCCGGCGAGGCGGCGTCGACGCTTCCGGACGAGAGGGCGGCGGCTTCGTCGAAAAGTTCGTGCGTCATCAGGTCGACAAGCTGAGCGCGTATCCGTCGGTCGTCCGCGCGCTCGGTGACGGGCGGCTGACGATTCATGGATGGGTCTACGATCCCGCCACCGGGCGGGTGCGTGCGCTCGACGCGAGCGGCGCGTTCGTGGTTCGGGAAGATGATGTGCCGGGGCGGATGAGCGCGTAGGAGCGGGAGCACGCCTACTCGGGCTACTGGCGGGGACAGCTCGCCCATCGGGTTCGCGCGTACCACACTCAGTCGAGTGGCCTCGACATCTCGCCCTAACCCCTCGGCTGGAGGGTCCTTCCGTTGTTCGAACGTGCTTGTGTTTTCGGCCCCCACCGGAGCGTCGACACGGCTCGAATACGAAGCATCTATGTAGGACTTTTCCGCGTCGCAGAGCGCGCATCGCGAGCGCAGTAGGTCCTCGCCCCCCACAAACCGCTTGCGCGGCGCACGCCGATGTTTATTGGTGCGCGTCGAGGTACATCGTGAGCGACCCGAACGCGTCGAACCCCAGCACTCCCAACGTCGAGACCCATCGTTTCCAGGCCGAGGTGAACCAGGTTCTGCACCTGGTCATTCACTCGCTCTACAGTCACAAGGAGATCTTTCTCCGCGAGTTGATCTCCAACGCGAGCGACGCGGTCGACAAGCTGCGCTTCCGAGCGATCACCGAGCCTGCCCTCGTCGCTGGCGACGCCGGTTACGAGATCCGCATCGTGCCGGACGCCGAGGCAGGGACGCTGACCATTTCCGACAACGGCGTCGGAATGACGCACGACGAACTCACCGACAACCTCGGGACCATCGCGCGCTCGGGCTCGCGGGCGTTTCTCGAAGCGCTCGCGCAAAAAGGTCAGCGCGACGTTCAGCTCATCGGGCAGTTCGGCGTCGGCTTCTACAGCGCCTGGCTCGTGGCCGAACGCGTCGACGTCACAACCCGCGCGGCCGGGCACGAAGATGCGTGGCGCTGGTCGTCGGATGCGAAGGAAACCTACACGCTCGAACCCGCGACGCGTGCCACGCGCGGGACGGACATCGTGTTGCACCTGCGCGACGACCAGAAGGAGTTTCTCGACACCTGGCGCCTGCGCGAGCTGGTGACCAAGTACTCGGACTACGTCAGCCATCCGATCAAGCTCGCGACCAAGAAAGAAGGCGACTCGGAGCCGACGCTCGAGACGCTCAATCGCGCCAACGCCCTGTGGCAGCGATCGAAGAGCGAGGTCACGAGCGAGCAGTACGAGGAGTTCTACAAGCACCTCACCCACGACAACGAAGCGCCGCTCGCGCACACACATTTCAAGGTCGAGGGCACGCAGCAGTTCGTCGGCCTCTTGTTCGTTCCGAAGCAACCGCCGTT
>CBIHQZ010000495.1:0-5679 GCA_966212315.1 uncultured Myxococcales bacterium | reverse complement strand
CGACGTCGCGCTGCGTTCGCGCGCTGACTGCGCGCGACGGAGGGAGAGGGGCGGGCGGCAGCCGGGGTGAGGTCCACCCACCCCAACGAATCAGTTCCCGCGCACATCGATCGTCAGGTGCGCCGGCTGCGCCTGGCCCGCAACCACGACACCGATGACGACCGCTGCGATCGCGCCCGCGACGACGACGCCACCGCCGACCCATACCCATGTCGGAACGCCACCCGGGGCGGGAACGGCGACACGCAACGGTGCGAACGCATCGCCGCGCGCCTGCACTGGCACGCCGTTCGAGTCGACCGCTTCGAAGTAATACTCGACCAACGGAGGCCGCACTGCATCCGCGGGCACGGTTGCCGCGAACTGCCCGCCATCGCTCGGCGACGCATCGATGCGATGAAACAGTCCGTTGCTCCCGGCGCGATACGCGAGCACCAGACGCGCAACGCGATGCCCCGGATCGTCGACGCGCGCGGCGAGCGGCACGGCGTGGTTGCGCTGCTGCTGCGGCGGGGAACGATGCTCGATGGTGACCGGCTGCGCGACGGGCGGCGGGACGTTGTTGTTGCTCGCGTTCGCGACCTGCACACCGGGGCGCCCCTCGGCCTCCCAGCGCTGCCTCACGCCGTTGAAGAACTCGATGATGCGCGGCGCGATGTCGCTCGAGAGCTGATGGTTCTGATCGCGGATGAGCACGAGTCGGTACGCGCCCTCGGCTTCATCGTTGCGATTGAGCGCTTGATACGAGAACGCGAGCAGTTCGTAGATCTGCAGCTCTGTCTGAGGCGTGTTGCCGCGCCGAATGATCGCGGCCGACAGCGTCTGCACGGCTTCTTCGTAGCGAAGGTTGTCGTACTGCTGACGTCCGAGTTCGAGAAGATTCTGCTGACCCGCCGGCTGCGCCGCGCCGCCGCGATTGCGTTGCGCATGCGCGCTCGCGGGCGCGAGTGCGATGGCCGAGAGAGCGGCGGCGAGTGCGAGCGGGCGAGTGTCCATCGCGGCGATCCTACGCAAGGCGGCCCATGGCCGGAAGAGCGCATTCGCGCACGCGAGATCTCAAGGGCAGGTGCGGACTTCGACGGGCGACGCGAGATTCTGCGGTTGCGCGGTCGTGCGCACGATCCAATCCGCGTTGCTCGCGCCGATCCGTTCGCTGTTGCCCTGCGCTTCGTGTCCACCGCCCATGAGCATGCCGGTCGTCGCCGCGGCGTCGCCGGTCGAATCGAAACACGCTTTTCGTTCGACCGAACCAGCGAGCGGAATCGGCGTAGGCGCACCGGGAAGTTGCAGCGCTGCGTTCGTGTCCGTGATCGCGCCGACGCTCACCGAGTCGACGCCGCCGGTCGAACCCGTACACGATGCCGGCGCCGCGACGAGTACCAGGCTCTCGTTGTTCCCGCCGATGCTCGTGCCGCCGCTCATGAAGTCTGCGGTCACGCCGCCGTAACTCGCCGGCGTGTAGCTCGCACCGCCGACCAGATAGAAGTGATTCGGCGGAATGATCGCCCCGGCCGGGAGCGTCGCCCAACACGAAGCCGTGCCGCCGGCCGAGCGTCGCTGGATCGACCATCCCGACACGTCGACCGCACCCGGCGTGGGGTTGAAGAGTTCGACGAACTCGTCGTTGCCCGAGAAGCTTCGTCCGCCGTACTCGCTGATCACGACCGTGCTCGAAGGCGCACTCGCAGCGGCGCGCGTGGTGAATTCCCACGAGGCCGGTGCGTCCAGTGGCGTGCCCTGGCTCGAATGGATTCCTGCGCCGACGCCGACGCAATACGTCGTTGCGTATGCGAATGGATTGTTCGCGACGAAGCGCGCACTGGTGGCGTCGCTGCCGGGCCCGATCGATGCGAACGAAGTGACTTCGCTGCTCATCGACGCGCAGGTCGATGCGTACAGATGCAGGTTCGCGTTGGTGAGGTCGGTGGCGTTCATCAACATGTTGAACTGCACGAGCACGGGCGAGAGAACGCTCACGTTGGTCGCATTGGCGAGTGGCGACGAGAATCCGCGTTCGACCTTCGGCACCGCATCGATCGCTGCGACGCCGGGCGACCAACGGATCCCGAGACCCGAGATCATCGTGTGCGCCACGAACGAGCCGGTCCCTTCGGGAGAGCGCGTCTGCGATGCGCACGCCGTCGTGCAACTCGAACCGAATGTGCTCGCGTCGTATCCGAACGAGTCCGCGATGGTGCCGCCGGCTGCTGCCGTTTCGAGCGACACGACACCCACCGCCGGTGCGTCCGACAGCGAGAGGCCGCCCGTCGCGACCTGCACGTTCGCGCCACCGAACCCACCGGTAGGCGTGCCTCCGCCGAAGACCACTGCGCGACCGCCAGCAGGCAGCACCGTTCCGGCCGCGAACGTATGCCGCACGGTCTGTGTCGTCGTCCCCGCGCGAATGACCCAGTTGCCGATGTCGACGGGCACGCCCTCGGTGTTCATGACCTCGACGAACTCGTCGGCGGACGAGTCACGAATGCTGTCTCCATTGGCATCGCCGAGTGCCAGCGTCGCCGGGCGCGCGTGGACTTCGTTGATGACCACCGCCGCGATGCGGCACGTGATCGTCGCAACGACGTTCGCCCCCGACACGACCCCCATGCCCATCGCGACCGTGCACACGCGACCCGTCGCCGGGCTCGAGATGCGGATGTCGTAGGGCGCGCCGTCGAACACCGTTCCGCGGAACGTGAACGGTCCGTCGCTCGTCACGGTGATATCGCCCGCGCCGTTGTTCTGCACCGTCATGGTCGCGCCCGCGAGTCCGCTCACGGTGGCGCCGATGGTGAACGCCGGTTCGCAGACGTTGTTGCGCAGCGCGTACCCCGCGACGCAACGGAACTGGCACATCCCGCCCACGCACGTCGGTGTCGCATTCGGCGGCGGCGTGCACTGCGTCGTGCAATCGCCGCAGTGCATCGGGTCGGTTCGCGCGTCGATGCACATCATGTCGCAACGCGTAGCGGTCGAGCCCGAGCAGCCGCTCGCACAGGCACGAACGCCACCCGCACCGGCCGTGCACATCGGCGTGGGCTCGCTGCATGCCACCCCGCACGCGCCGCATTGAGTCGGGGCGGTGACGTCGGCCTCGCAGCCATCCGACGGCGTCGTGCTGCAGTGCGCGCGACCCGCGGCACATCCGGCTGCGAGATCGCACGCGCCCGCGACACACTGAATCGTGCTCGCGACACCGGGCAACGTCGTGCAATCGAAATCGCATCGTCCGCAGTGGTGTGGATCGGTCTGCAGGTTCGGGCTGCATCCGGCGTCGACCACGACATCGGGCATCGCATCCGCAACGACGTCACTCGCGTCGCTCGAGATGACATCCACCGCGACATCGCTCGCATCGCGACGCGCGTCCGGGCGTGCATCGGTCGCGACGTCGTCCACCACCATCGGTTCGCGGCATGCGCCGACCGCCGCGAGCGCCACGATGAACGAGTACGTACACAGCTTCCGCATCGAGACCTCCGGCGCGCGTTTGCGCCGCGGTCATTCAACGCTGGTCGTGCCGGGCGAACAAGCGATTCGGGCGGTCGGGTGACTACGGCCCGAAGTCGTAGGTCGAGACACCGACACGGCGGCCGTCGGGATCGCGGAAGTACGTGGTGTAGCCGGTCTCCGCTTCGATCGCGATCGATGCCCCCGCGAGCCGCACTCGCAAGGCATCGCGATCAGCCGCACTGACGGCGAACGCGATCATCTCCATCGATGCGCACGACGGCGAAGGCTCCGCGTCGTCCGCATGCTCGAGCATGAGAACCGCGTCTTCCGCCGCGAGCCAGATCGAGCGGATGCTTCCGTCGTCGTGCAAGTGGCGTTTGCGTTCATCGAGCCGCAACACGTCCACATAGAATCGACGCAGGCGTTCCAGATCGCGCGTTCGAAAAGCGACGTGGTGAATCCGCACGCGTCGGCGTCTACCCCGCCGCGGTTCGTGCGTCGAGTCTGTGCGCCCCCGCATTCCGCCGCACGATCGTCAGCGCGTTGGTGTACGTTTCCGCGCCGTGTCACGCCCCGGCAAACCGATCCGCGCCGCCATGGTGCGCTTCCCCACGATTGCTCGCGCGCGTTGGAGCGCAGTGGTCACCGCGCTTCGCGAACTCGGCTTCGGCGCGATCGACCTTCCACTCGTGTGGCGCGAGCACGAACGTGCACCGGGTGTATTCGATTTCGAAACCGGACCGCGCGACCTCGCGACGATGATCGCGACGATCCGCGACGCCGGGCTCGATCTCGTCGTGCGCGTCGGCCCGATGGTCACCGACGATGCGCCCGGGCTCTGTCTCCCCGAACGGATCTTCACCGATCGCCGCATGCTCGCGCGCACGCGCCGGCAGAACCCGGTGCTGGTCCCCGATCCGCCGCGAATGATCCCGCTCCCGTCGATCGCCTCGCAGGCTTTCCGCGAGGAAGCGACGCGCTGGGTACGCGCGGCTTGCGATGCGGTCGCGGCTGCCGCGAACGGACACGTGCCTGTTCGCATCATCGTCGGCGATGGCCCGCACGGACTCGTTCGCGACGATCCGTTCGAAGCGGATCATCATCCCGAAGCCCGCGGTGAACTCTCG
The DNA here is from genome assembly GCA_966212315.1 of uncultured Myxococcales bacterium. Taxonomy (GTDB): domain Bacteria; phylum Myxococcota_A; class Polyangia; order Polyangiales; genus CBIHQZ01. The sequence continues at coordinate 1,099 of CBIHQZ010000495.1, read as the reverse complement.
CCGGTCGAGCCACCGCACGATGTCGCGAGCGAAGCAGCCGATGCCGAAGTGAAGCGCGAATCGCTCCACGCGGTGACCTATCGACGTGCGCTCGTGGAAGCAGTGCGGGCCAGTGCGCTCGCGAACGTGCCGATCGTCGTCGCGGTGCACGGCGCAGCGACCATCTCGCCGGCCGCGCACGAACTCGCGAAGGACTTCGCGATCGCGCTCCCCTCACCGCCACCGACCGCGGGAACGATGGCGACCTGGCGTCAGGTGCGGCATGCGATGGCGCTGACCGCGAAGCACGGCGTTCACTTCGATCTCTGGTCGGGCGGCCCTGCGTGGTACCCGCCGATGCGCGGTTCGCACACGATCGCCGCCGCGCGACTCGCGCTCGCCGCGGGCGCCCGCGATGTCACCGTCCGCATGGGATGCGCGGGCGAACGATGGATCGGCGCGGTCATCTCGGATACCGCCCAGAGCCGTCCGCACGCACCGATGTGGACCGAATTGCTCGCGTGGGCAGGCACGCTTCCGACTGGCGAAGAGCGCGCGGTCTCGCTGGTCGAATCACGCGAGGCAGTCGAACGCGCACGCGCGGCAACCGGCGTGCATCCGCTCCCCCTCGGGCTTCTTGCGCTCGTCGGACTCAACCCGGCGCAGCTCGCCGTTGCAGCGGCGCCATCGACTGCGGAGAAGTCTACGCTCGGTGATCTCGAAACGCGTTTGACCGACCTCGAACAGAACCTCGCCGAAGCGGGCATTCCATTTCGTCGCGTTGCGAATGCGGTCGACGAACTCGCGACGGATACAAAGGACGGCATCGACGAACTCACCCGACGCGCGCGCGATGCATTCGGACATCTCGCACTCCCGAGCGAGCCGCCCGGCGCGGTGCTGGTTCGCGCAGTGGACCACGGCGATCACGACACGGTGCTCGTCGCGGTGTCGAAGATCGATCGCATCGCGAAGTTGCACTTCGATGGCGTGGCGACGCGCGCACTCGACGGCGAGGCGATCGATGGCCCCATCACCGTGCTTCCCGGGACGGTCCACCAAGTCATTCGCACGCGCCCGAGCGCGCAGCCGGCGGAGACGCGGCGTTCGAGCCGTGCCC
>CBIHQZ010000494.1:0-5686 GCA_966212315.1 uncultured Myxococcales bacterium | reverse complement strand
TCGCAGTTCGATCACCCGTTCCAGTGGGGATCGAAGCGCACCGGGCCCGACCTCGCGCGCGAGGGTGGACGCTATCCGAACCTCTGGCACTTCCGGCATCTCAGCGATCCGCGCGCGACTTCGCCGGGATCGAACATGCCGCCGTACGCATGGATGGCAGATGCGCCGCTCGATCTCGATCGCACCAGCGACAAGCTCCGCGCGATGCGCACCGTGGGTGTGCCGTACACCGACGCGCAGATCGCGAGTGCAGTCACCGACGCGCGCCATCAGGCCGACGAGATCGCGCGTGACCTCCGCGAGAGCGGCGCACAGGTACGTTCCGACCGCGAGATCGTCGCGCTCATCGCGTACCTGCAGCGCCTCGGACGCCAGCCCGAAGAGACCCCCGCGCAACCGGCCACGACCGCAGTCGCCAGCGCGCACTGAGCATCACGGAGACGAATCGATGTACCGCGAATTCTTCACACGCAGTCCGCTCCTGGCGCTCCCACTGGTGGCGCTCGTGATCTTCCTCGCCGTGTTCCTCGGCGTGCTCGTGTCGGTGCTCCGCCGCCGCGCGCATCACTTCGACTCGGCGTCGCGCATGGCGCTCGATGACGGCAGCGAGGTGCACCATGGGTGATCCATCCGAGGCAGCAGCCGCACGTCACGACGAGATTGTGTCGGGCGATCACCCCGCGACCGCGCGCGCGGCGATCGCTTCCGAGCCGCCGCCTCGCGCGACGACCGCATCGTCGAAGCCCAGTGCCGAGAGTGATCGACGCGACAAGATCATTCACGAGTACGACGGCATCGGCGAGTACGACAACGACCTCCCGAACTGGTGGCTCTACTCGCTGTTCGCGACGATCGTGTTCGCGTTCGGGTACTTCTTCTGGTTCCAGGTCTTCGCCGCGGGCGAGACACCCGCGCAGGCGTACCACCGCGAGATGCAGGCCGAGTACGCGGCCGAAGCCGCGCGCGTGCGAGCGGCCGGCACCGTCACCCCTGCCGCATTGCTCGCGCTCTCGCGTGACGACGCGACCGTACGGCAGGGCCGCGAGGTGTTCGCCGGCACGTGCGCGGCCTGTCACGGCGCGAACGGCGCGGGAAACATCGGGCCGAATCTCACCGACGAGTTCTGGCTCCACGGCGGCGCGCCCGATCGCATCTATCAAACCGTGACCAACGGCGTGACCTCGCGCGGCATGCCCGCGTGGGGACCTCAGCTCGGCGCCGACCGAGTGCGGGCGGTCACCGCGTATCTCCTCACCGTGCGCAACACGAACGTCGCCGGACGTCCTGCGCAGGGCACGCGCGAGCCCTGAAAGACACCAGGCCATGAGCACCCAGCGCCGGCATCTCCCCGTCGTCGAAGCACCGAGTTCCCTGCGCGGCGATGGATCGCGTGCGTTCGTCTACCCGGCCGACGTCGACGGTCGCTACACCCTCGCGCGCCGCATCGGCTTCGTCGCGCTCATGGCGATCTACATCGCGCTCCCGTGGATCCACGTGCGCGGCCGGCCCGCGGTGTTCCTCGACATCGAGCGCCGCGAGTTCGATCTGTTCGGGCTCGTCTTCAACGCGCAGGACGTGGCGCTGCTCGCGTTCCTCGTGACCGGTGCGGTTTTCACGCTGGTGCTGCTCACCGCACTCGCGGGTCGCGTGTTCTGCGGCTTCGCATGCCCGCAGACGGTGTTCCTCGAAGGAATCTACCGGCGCATCGAGCGACTCCTCGAAGGTCCTCGCGAAGCTCGCATCCGCCGCGACGCCGCGCCATGGAGCGGCGGCACCATTGTTCGCAAGGGCATCAAGCATCTGCTCTTCGCGCTCGTATCGCTCGCGCTCGCGCACGTGTTCGTCAGCTACTTCGTCTCGCTGCCGCGGCTCTACGAGATGGTTCGTGCCGCACCCACGGCGCACCCGCAAGCGTTCGCATGGACCTTCGGCATCACCGCGCTGCTCTACGCGAACTTCGCCCACTTTCGCGAGCAGCTCTGCATCGGCGTGTGCCCGTACGGACGGCTCCAAGCCGCGCTCACCGACGCCGACTCGCTGGTGGTCGGCTACGACGCGCGCCGCGGCGAGCCGCGCGGAAAAGCGAAGGACAAGAACGCCGGCGATTGCGTCGACTGCGGCCGCTGCGTGGTGGTGTGCCCGACCGGCATCGACATCCGTCGCGGTCTCCAACTCGATTGCGTCGGCTGTACCGCGTGCATCGACGCGTGCGACACGATCATGGATCAGCTCGAGCGACCGCGCGGGCTGATCCGTTACGACTCGCTGAACCATCTCGAAGGCCGCAAGGGTCGCTTCTGGCGCCCGCGCCTGGGCGTATACGCCGCACTCGGTCTCGTCGGTGCGATCGCGACGTTCGCCGCTGCGCGCGACCATCGCGACTTCGAAGCCAACGTGCTCCGCGTGCGAGGCGCGCCCTTCGTCATCGAAGGCGGCGAGGTGCGCAACGCGTTCGTGCTTCATCTCGTCAACAAGCGCGGTGCACGCACGACGATCGTCGTCGAACCGATGGCGCCGCCCGAGGTCAGCATCGTCGCGCCGCTCCGCCGCATCTCGCTCGGATCGCTCGAGAGCACCGAGGCGCCGCTGTTCGTCTCGATGCCGCGCGCGCGCTTCCAGCACGATTTCAGCGTGCCGATTCGCGTGCGGGTCGAAGGCGAAGCGGTGACAACCGGCGTCGTCGTTCAAGCGCCGTTCCTCGGTCCTTCGGGAATCGAGCCGCCGCGATGAACCTCGTCGCACCGCTGGCCGCGCTCGCAATGGGTCTGCTCGGCAGCACGCATTGCGTTCTCATGTGCGGCGGCGTCGTGGGTGCGCTGTCCGCAGGGATGCCGGTGCAACTGCGCACGCGTGCCATTCGTCAAGCGCCGTTGACCATCGGCTACAATCTCGGTCGCATCGCCGCGTACTCGCTCGCCGGCTTGCTGGCCGGGACACTCGGCGGCGCCTTCGCGGACGCGGCGCCGATGCGGATCGGCCCCGCGGTGCTGCGGGTCGTTGCCGCACTGTTCACGCTCGGTGTGGGCCTCCACCTCGCGGGTGTGTTCGCGGCGTTTGCCCGCATCGAGCGCATCGGCCGCGTCGTGTGGATGCGCGTACAGCCGATCGTGCAGCGACTGTTTCCGGTGCGAACCTTCTCGCGCGCGCTGCTGGTCGGACTGCTGTGGGGAGCGATGCCCTGCGGATTGGTGTACTCGGCGCTCGCGCTCTCACTCAGCGCCGGTTCCGCGGCCGAGGGTACGCTCACGATGCTCGCGTTCGGGCTCGGCACGCTTCCGACGCTCCTCGCCATGAGCGCGATGGCGGGGGTGCTGACCTCGCTCGCCCGCCGGCCGCGCGTGCGCCACACCGCCGGGTTCGTCATCGGCGCGATCGGTGCACTGTCGCTCGTCGTCGCGCTGCCTGCCATCACAGCAGCGCTTCACGGGAGCCCGCATGCCCACTGCCATTGAGCCTCGACGCACGCATTCGATCGTCTGGCCGCGCGAACACGGCGCTTACGGTCAGCTCGCATTTCCCCTGGTGACCGCGATCGCAGCCGGACGGCCGACGCGCACGACCGCTCTGCTCGCCGCGGCCGCGGTCGCAGCGTTTCTCGCGCACGAGCCCCTGCTCATCGTGACGGGGCAACGCGGTCGACGCATGACGCGCGAGCACGCCGGCGACGCACGAATTGCACTGGCCGCGATGGGCGGTGGCGCGCTCGCTTGCGGACTCGCCGCGCTGGCGATCGCCGAGCCGTTGGTGAGACTCGCGGCGATTCTCCCGGCGGTGCTTGCGCTCGCGTGTGCCGTCGTGGCGATGACCGGTGACGAGAAGACCACCGGCGGCGAAGTGCTGGCCGCGTTCGCGCTGTCGTCGATCGCGTTGCCCGTCGCGCTTTCGGCGGGTGTCGCACCACCGGGCGCACTCGCGCTCGCGACGGTGTGGGCGCTCGCCTCGGGAACGCATACCGCCACGGTGCGCGGCGTGATCGGGCGCGCGAAGTCGGGCGGCAGTCCATCGCTTGCTTTTGTTACGGCGAGTCTCGCGCTCGCAGTGAGCGTCGGAGCGGGTGTGCTCGCGTGGCGGCATTCGATCGCGCCGTTCGTCGTGCTCGCACTCGTGCCGCCCGCGTTCGTGAGCGTCGGCCTCGCGTGGATGCCGCCTGCGCCGCGATCGATCCGCCGCGTCGGGTGGAGCTTGATGGCTTCCAGTGCGCTGGTGATGACCGTGCTGATCGGCTGGTTGCGGTGAAGGCATCGCAGCCCGCGAGCCCGGCGCAGTGTCCGCGCCGCTGATGCAATTCCTTCGCGCCGACGGCCCGAAGACATCGCGAACGAAACGTTTCGATCAAGGAGTACTTCGATGAGCAACGAACGAGACGAACAACGTGCCTATTCGACCGACGGCGGACGCACCGCGCTCGGCGTCGTCAGCAGGCCCGATGCGATCAGCAAACGCATCGTGGTCGACCGCGATGGGCTGAAGGTCGTTCGATTGACGGTCGCGACCGGCGGGGAGGTTCCGGAGCATCACTCGAACGTCGATGTGGTCGTGGTCGTCGTTCGCGGTGCGGGGACGTTCACGGTCGACGGCGTAACGCGCGCGATCGCACCGGGTGACGTCGTCGAAATGGCGCCGCGCGTACGGCATTCGCTGCGAGCCGATCTCGAGTTGGAACTCGTCGTCACGCACGCGCGCCTCGGTACGTCCGCGCACGCCGCGCCCCCCGCATGCGGGACGTGAAGCAACCGCGTTCTGCACCGCACCGCGCGCCGTTGCTGTGCGAATCTTCCCGCCGACGATCCCCGCGATGCCGACCCACAGCAGCCACGAAACAATGTTCCAGGAGATGAAGCGGTACGTCCGCTTCGGCGAAGACGACGCGCGCCATCTCGCCGCGTTCGGCCCCGTCGCGGCCCCGCACTTCGTCGCGATCGCAGCCGCGTTCTACGACCGGATCCGCGAGCACGAAGACGCCCACCAGGTGTTCAACGGCGAAGAGCAGATCGCACGTCTGCAGCGAACCCTGGTGCGCTGGATGGGGCAGCTCTGCAGCGGCCCGCACGACGAGGCGTACTACGCCGAGCGTTCGAAGATCGGCCGCATGCACGTGAAGATCGGGCTCCCGCAGCGGTACATGTTCACCGCGATGGCGCTCATCCACGACGCGCTCGCGAAGATCGCCGACTCGCTGCCGCGCGATGAATCGATCGCCGTGCGCAGCGCTCTCTCGCGCATCATCGATCTCGAGCTGGCCATCATGCTCGAGACGTATCGCGAGGACTACGTCAGCCGGATCCAGCGCGTCGAGCGCCTGGAGCGCTTGCAGCTCGAACAAGCCCTCGCGCGCAGCGAGCATCGCTATCAGAGCGCGGTCGAGATCGCGAAGGTGCTGGTGGTCGGCGTCGATCCGCAAGGTCGCGTCGTGCTCTTCAATCGCGAGGCCGAGCGTGTGACCGGATACGCCCGCGACGAGGCACTCGGACAAGACTTCGCGAAGCTGCTTCTCCCCGAGGGTCTCCCCGACGTGGACGCGCAGCGTGTGACGCGTGCGGCATCCGCGAGCGAACCCGTCGACGCGACCTGGGAAGCGCCGATGCGCACGCGCGCTGGAAAAGAACGGATGGTGCATTGGCAGCTCGCGCGCACGCCGCAAGCGCCCGACGACGACGTCGCGCTCTTCGCCATCGGCCTCGACGTG
>CBIHQZ010000493.1:0-5687 GCA_966212315.1 uncultured Myxococcales bacterium | reverse complement strand
TCATACGAGAAGTCGTTCATCGCGACCTGAGAACTCCTGCGCCCGCGACGTGTTGAAGAGGCGGGCAACCGGAGCAGTCTGCCGCAGCGGCATGGCACTTCGGGACATCTCGTGCACGAGGTTCGGCGGCTGACCCAACTGCGTCAGGTGCTCGAAAAATCGAAATGACAATTTCTGGAGAGACGCCAAGATGGGCGGTCTTGTTTTCCTTTCAATCGCCCAAGCAAGGTGCACCGCCCCGGGGGTAATGAGTGACATCCGCACGGATCCTCGTAGTCGACGACGAGCCCAGGAACTGCCGGTTGCTCGCAAGCTGCCTCGCACCGCTCGGTCACGACGTCGCGACAGTCGCGAGCGGCCCCGAAGCGCTCGAAGTGCTCGGTCGCGGTGGCATCGACCTCGTGCTGCTCGATGTCGCGATGCCCGTGATGGACGGGCTGTCGGTCTTGCGCGCGATGCGCGCGGACGAGAAGCAGCGGACCGCGGTGATCCTCGTGACGGCGAACGCAGCGCGCGAGACGCGCCTCGCGGGCATGGAAGCCGGCGCCGACGAGTTCCTCGAGAAGCCTATCGACCGCGCGCTGCTCGTCACCCGCGTGAGCGGATTGCTGAAGATGAAGGCGATCGAAGACGAGTTGCGTGAGCGGCATGCGGCGCTCGAGAAGCTGCAGCGGGAACGTCAGGAACTCACGGAGTTCCTCGTGCACGATTTCAAGAATCCCATCAGCGTCGTGGCTGCCAACGTGGACTACGTGAAGGCAATGCTCCCCCCCGCAAGCGGCGAGATGCACGAAGCGCTCGACGATGCGCGCACGGCCGCGATGCAGCTCTCGATGATGGCGAGCGACCTGCTCACCATCGCGAAGCTGGAACAGAATCAGGTTCGGCTTCGTCTCGAACGCTTCAACGTCGCGGCGCTGATTGGCGAAGTGACGCGCGCGCGAACGCACGCCGCCGAGGCGCGTCGCCTCTCGGTCGTGGTCGATGCCGACGATGTCGAAGTCGAAGCCGATCGGACGCTGATCCGCCGCGTCGTCGAGAATCTGGCCGACAACGCGTTCCGCTACGCGCAAACCGGCGGCTCGGTTGGATTCGTCTGTCGTAGCGACGCGGGGGTGGAGATCGCAGTCGCGAACACGGGTCGGCGAATCCCCGCCGAACTGCGCGAGCGGATCTTCGACAAGTTCTTCCGCGGTGAAGAGTTCGGGATGGGCAACTCGGGCCTCGGCCTGACCTTCTGCAAACACGCGGTCGCCGCACATGGCGGCCGGATCAGTGTTCGCGACACGCCCGACTGGCCTACTTACTTCTCGGTTTCGCTACCGAGCGGGCGTTCCTCATGACGTCGTGCGGTGCCTGCGGACTCGAGCGCGTCGCGTCGATGCAGCGATGCATCCGGTGCGGGACGACGCACGAGGAAGTTCCGACCGCGCCGGTCGACAGCCGCTACCAGATCGAACGGCAGCTGGGCGCAGGCGCGATGGGTGTCGTGTACCTGGCGCGGGACATCGGCCTCAATCGACGCGTCGCGCTGAAGATGATCTCGCCGCAGTTCACGCGCGATCAGAACGCGGTGGCGCGATTCCGGCGCGAGGCGGAGTCGCTCGCGGCGGTGCGCCACGAGAACGTCGTTCAGATCTTCGCGTTCGGCGAACACGACGAGAGTTTCTTCTTTGCGATGGAGTACGTGCAGGGAAGCTCGCTGGAAGCCGTGATCGACGGTCACACAGCGCACAATGCGCATGTCCCGACTCAACTCGCGGTGAGGATCCTCGAGCGCATCGCAACGGGTCTCGATGCCGTGCACCGGGCGGGGCTCGTTCACCGCGACGTGAAGCCGGCGAACATCGCGATCGAGGAAGGGACAGGGCGGGCCGTCGTTCTCGATCTCGGTCTGGTTCGCGGCGCGGGCGACATCGATGCGAGGCACACCGGCATCGTCGGCTCGCCGCCGTACATGGCACCGGAACAGATTCTCGCCTCGCGAGGATCGATCGGGCCGCACACCGATGTGTACTCCCTCGGCTGCACGGCCTTCGAGACGTTGACCGGTCGCCTGCCGTTCGACGGCACCGGGCCGTACGACACGATGAACCTTCACTTGAACGAGCAGCCGCCGCTCGTGTCGCGATACCGCCCAGAACTCTCGGCGCTCGATCGGGTCGTGTCGCGGGCGATGGCGAAGGATCCGGCGGAACGTCACGCGTCATGCGCTGCGTTCGCGGCCGAACTCACGGCGGCGTTCTCTCGTTGGCGAAGCTCCGACGCGACGATGATCCCGCCACGCCGAGAGGAGCCGAGGCATCGTCGGGACGGCCTGACGATCTTGATCGTCGACGACGAGCCCCTGATGCGCACGACCCTGACACGCGCGGCGCGCGTCGCGTTCCAGAACACGCCGCTCAGCATCCAGCTCGCGTCGACGGGGGACGAGGCACTCGCGCGCGCGATCGAGTTCGAACCCGACCTCATCGTGCTCGACAACGACATGCCGGGTATCTCTGGTGTCGACGCGCTTGCCATTCTGCGCACGACGCCCCGGATCGAATACACGCCCGTGATGGTCGTGACGGGGAGTTCCGACGAAAGCGTTCGATGGCGATTCGTGGGTCTCGGCGTGACCGAGGTCGTGTCGAAGCCGGCGGCACTCGAAGCGCTCGTCGCGGCGCTCGTTCGTTCGGCGGAATCACATCGTGCGATGGCGCAGGTGGGGAACTGATGCGGTCGCGCATCGATCGCCTGCGCGCGATGTACGGCCACCGTCGCGGATCGCACCGCGCCGCGACGCCGGCCATGGGGACCGAGATCCAGTGCCAAAGGGGAGTGACGAGACGATGACCACGAGACAATCGACCGAAGCCGACGCCGTGAACAGAACGCGGGTCCTGATCGTCGACGATCGAGACGATGCGCGCCGTACGTACACGCGAATTCTTTCTCACGCGGGCCACGACGTGCATGCGGTGGACAGCGGTAGCGGCGCCATCGAGGCGATCGAGAAACAGCACTTCGACGTCGTGCTCAGCGACGTCGTCATGCCGGAGATGAGCGGCATCGAACTGCTGCGAAAGGTGCGGGAACGCGAGCTGGATCTACCCGTCGTGTTCTTCACGGGCTCGCCCACGGTGTCTACCGCCGCACAGGCGGTGTCGTACGGGGCCTTCGCGTACTTGACCAAGCCGGTGGACTCCAAGGCCCTCGTGGACGAAGTCGCGCGCGCGATCCGATTGCACCGCGTCGCGCGCACCAAACGCGAGGCGTTCGCGCTGCTCGGCGCCGAGAAGGCGCTTGCGAGCGATCGCGCCGGACTCGAGGCCAGTTTCGCCAGTGCGATGGAATCTCTCTGGATGGCCTACCAGCCGATCATCAGCCCGGGAACGCGCGAACTCTTCGGCTACGAAGCCCTCCTTCGGAGCGCCGAGCCCGCGTTGCCGCACCCGGGCGCAGTGCTCGACGCCGCCGAGAAACTCGACGCGCTCACGGTGCTGGGACGCAAGATCCGCGGAGCCGCGGCGCTCGGCTTCTCCAGCGCGGAAGCGTCGGCGAGCCTCTTCATCAATCTCCATCCGCGCGATCTGCTCGACGAGGAACTCTACAGTGCGGAGTCTCCGCTCGCGAAGATCGCAACCCGCGTCGTTCTCGAAGTCACCGAGCGCTCGTCGATCGGCGGGATGAAAGACGTCCAGGCGCGCGTCGCGCGTCTGCGGGCGATGGGCTTCCGGATCGCGATCGACGATCTCGGCGCGGGCTACGCGGGGCTCACGAGCTTTGCGCAGCTCGAACCAGAGATCGTGAAGATCGACATGTCCCTGGTGCGCGACATCGACAAGTCGCCGACGAAACAGAAACTGGTTCGCTCGTTGGTCATGCTCTGCAAAGAGATGGGGATGCTCGTCGTGGCCGAGGGCGTCGAGACGCTCGCCGAGCGCGACAAGCTCGTCGAACTGCAATGCGACCTGCTCCAGGGCTATTTGTTCGCGAAGCCGGGCCGCGCGTTTCCGCCCTGGGCGTGGGGTAGTTGATGTGCGCCCGTCGCTGTGACGGGACCTCACCCCGGCTGCCGCCCGCCCCTCTCCCTCCGACGCCAGCGCGATTCCCGCGAACGCAGGCGTCGTCGAGAGAGGGGCTCGAAGGATGATGGCGTTGATGTGAATTGTGGTGCGTGCGGCGGGGTGAGCGGGGAGTGCGCGCATCGGGTCGGAGGTCGCCAACGTAGCGGTGACGTGAAGTGAGGGAGAGGTCCGAGGGCGCGACGATGAACCGGTGGGCCCACATCACCGAACGCTTCGGCCCCCTCAGCCCCTCTCTCGACGACGCCTCGAGTACTCGCGTTTACGCGCGGGCGTCGGAGGGAGAGGGGCGCGCGGCAGCGGGGGTGAGGTCCCGCGCGAGCCATGCGATGCTCCTCGCCGGGGGCAGCACGACATCATGACAGGCGAACGCGTACTGATCGTCGACGACAATCCAGCGAACCTTCGCCTGGCGTCGTTCGTGTTGGCGAAGAGTGGGTACGTGGTGGAGACGGCGACGGATGCCGAACTGGCGTTCGCCGCTGTCGCGCAACGTGCGCCTGCGCTGATCCTCCTCGACCTGCAGCTTCCCGGCATCGACGGCTTCGAGGTGGCGCGTCGTCTGAAGGGCGACGCCCGTACACGGCGTATTCCCATCATCGCCGTGACTGCGTTCGCGATGACGGGCGACGAAGCACGCGCGCGCGCTGCTGGATGCGACGGCTACGTCACCAAACCGATCGACACGCGTGGGCTCGCCGACACGGTCCGCGCGTGTATCGCCGCGCACGCCGTGGATGACGTCTCCGGGTAGTCATCGCGGTGCCGCGGGCGATCAGAAGAAGATCAACGAGCCCTCGCGGCGAAGCTCGGAGTCCTTTTGCGACGTATCGAATGCGACGTCGGCGACCGCGACGGCCTCGAATCGCACCTCCAGGAAATCTTCACCGCCCGCATGGAACGTATGAGCGATGGACAGCACGTTGCGCGGGCAGTCGCCGACCCGCCATTCGAGTCCGGAGAGCGACGTCGGCGTGCTGGGGTAGAGAACGATTCCCTGAACCTGCAGCTTGTTCTGGATCCTCCCCAGCAACTGGTTGGCGAGTTCGGCCGACCAGTCGCTCGCGTCGAGATCGGGGACGTCGGCGTCGGCGTCCAGGCAGTGGGTATAGGTCCGTAGCAAGAGCGCCTCGTCGGCCGTGAATACGAGCGATCCACGCAGCGGTTTCCCGGCGAATCCGATGATGGACAGGGTCGATCGCGTCGCCGCACTGCGCTTGTCCGACGGCGGGACGGGTTCCGCGCGCACGCCGAACGCCTCGAAGAGCGCGACGACACACCCGACGAAAATGGTTTCGATGCGGTCTCTGGTTTCCGCGTCCATGGATCCTCGTGCGTTGCCGCGCTCACGGGTAGAGCGGCGGGTACGAGGTTCATCGGTCAGGAAGCGGAAGTCTTAACCCCGGCCGCGAATCGAGGCTGTCGATGAACGCGCGATCGCGGCATCGCTCGATGAAAACCCCTGCCAATGAATTGGCGGGCTATCTTTGATGCCGTCGGCCTTCGCCGACTGGGTGCAGGCCTCTGTGCCGTGCGCAATCGTGGCAAAGAGTGCATTTTTCCGGCGTCGACGAAGGTCGACATCGCAACGCTAGCCCGCCAATTCATTGGCAGGGA
>CBIHQZ010000492.1:0-5689 GCA_966212315.1 uncultured Myxococcales bacterium | reverse complement strand
CCCTTCCCGGCGCCGCCGGTCGCGAGCGTTCGTGCGGGGACGAACGCGTCGGTGGTGACTTCGCCCGCGCGCAGCATCTTCGACAGCACTTCGGCCGCGTCGGTGACGGGCAGTCTCGATGCGAGCACCAGGTCTCCGAAGAAGAGCGCGCCGCGTTCACGCAGCACATCGCGCAGTCGATCCGCCCACTCGCCCGTCACGCGCGAAGTCGCCGGCGGAAACGGCGTGATCGAACTCGCCGGTGCGACCACGATGCGGGCCGGATCCTCGAGCAGCACGTACCGCACTTCGCCGCGGGCACACGCGAGATCGAGCAGCGCGGGGTCGTAGCGTTGCACTCGCACACGCAAGAGATCGCGTTCGAGACACTCGGGCGGAATCGGATACATCGCCAGTTGCGACACCGCGCGCGTGACCGCTTCGTCGCCTTCGCCGGCGAACGGTCCCACTGCCATTCGTTCCAACAGCCAGCGCTGGAACGCGCGGCGCGATACGGGTTCGACCTGCCGGCGCGCGCGGGAGAGTGCTCGACGACGCAAGCGCGAGAGCACTTCGGTGTCACACGCCTCGAGCGTGAGATCGCCCGGCGGTCGCTCGATGAAACGACCGATGACGATCTCGCCTCGAGATACCGGTTCGATCAATCGTGCGCGCAACGACTCTTCGGTGAGCGCGAGATGCCGCGCGAGGTCATCGAGTGACACCGGGCCCTGCGCGCGGAGCAAGAGCAGTTGCATCGGAAGTTCGGGCGCGAGCCCCGCGAGTGCACCGCGATCGGCTGGCTCGGCGATGCCCACCAGGTCGAGCGGCGCATCGAAGGTTCCCTCGGCGTCGTGCCCTTGCGTTCCGCTCGCACGTTTCGCGAGCCGCTCACCGGCGGGCGTGTCGTCTTCGTACAGATTCTCGGACTTGAACGCCTCTTCCAGACCGCGCGCGAACAGCGACGGCGTCTTGCGTTCGACGTGATGGATCACCACGTCGCCACTGTCGATCCGCGCGAGATACGCCTCGAGCGCCGCGGTGTCCCAGCGATCGTTCATCACGTCGCGCAGCGCCTCGGCGACGATCGGATGATTCGGGTCTTCGCCGATCGCGAGCATCAGATCGCGCGCCCGCTGACGGTTCATCCACAGCGGCGTGCGCTTCTTGAACGGCATGCGCGGCAACAGCAGCGAACGCTCGGCGGCTTCGCGAAACGCAGCACCGGCGATGGCAGTGCGCGGAAGAATCGTCTCGACGATCGCGCGGATCTCGCGCGCGGAAATCATGCGCGGCACCTCGCCGGGTTCGAGCGGCGGCCCCTTCGGCGGCGCGATGAGAATCCCGTTGTCGGTGGCCGCAGCGTGCACCGCGCCGCCCAGTCGCGACTCCATGCGGGCGGCGAGCGCGAGGGCCCACGGTTCGAGCACCGTGCGACCGAGCCAGCAGTGAATCGCGATGCGCGGCTCGCCGAGTTGATCCGCGAACGATTCGACGACGAGCGTGCGTTCGGTCGGCAGGCGCGTCGCGCGCGATTGCGTGGTGAGCAGGTCACCCAGTGATTCGGCGGTGTGCGGCGTGATCGGAAATTCGCGCACGAGCGCGGCACGCAGCGCTTCGTCGCCGCTGCTCATCACCGGTTCGATCGCGTCGAGCGAACGCCCCAACAGAATCCCCGTCGAGGCCGCGCGCATCGGGCGATCGCCGCGCCAGAACGGCATGCGCGCACTGCCCGGCGGTGCCCGGCGTACGAGCACCGCGTCGGGACGAATGCTGGCGATGCGATACACACCGAGCCCGAAACTGAATCGATCGCCCGGCTTGCTCTCGTGAACGAACTCTTCGTCCAACTCGCCGATGGTCTCGCGCGAGTCGGCATCGAGCATGCGGTAGTGCCCGCGCGAAGTGATGGTGCCGCCTGACATCCGCGCGATCTTGCGGGCGCTCTCGGGCGTGGTGATCACGCCGGTCGCGCGGTCCCATTCGAGACGCGGCGCGCGCAGGTGACCACTCGAGAGCGCTTCGACGAGACGCACCACGCTCTCGCGCGTGAGCGCGCTGTAGGGATACGCACGTCGCGCCATCGCAAGGAATGCATCGAGCGTGATCCCGCCCGTCCCCGCGGCCGCTGCGGTCGCCACCAACTGCTGTGCGAGCACGTCGAGCGCGCCGCGAGGAATGCGCACCGGTTCGAGCGCACCGCGCAATGCGAGCTTCGCGAGGAGCGCGCATTCGAGCAGATCGACGCCGCCGCGCGACACGATCACGCCGCGCGAAGTCGCACCCGGTGAGTGCCCCGCGCGTCCCACGCGCTGGAGCAATCGCGCCACACCGCCCGGGGTGCCGACCTGCACTACTTGATCGATCGCGCCGATGTCGATGCCGAGTTCGAGGGAACTCGTGGCGACCACCGCGCGCAGCGTTCCTTCGCGCAGCCCCGCCTCGACGACCTCGCGTACTTCGCGGGCGAGCGCGCCGTGATGGATGCCGATCGAACCCGAGTCGATCACCTTTGCGTGCAGTTCTTTTTCGAGCGCGGGACGCCATCGTTCCGCCAGCGCGCGCGAGCCGACGAACACCAGCGAGCGCTCGGCACGGGCCACGTGATCGGCAACGCGCTCGATGCGCGCATCTTTTCCGGCCTCTGCAACGCGCGGCGCCGCTTCCACCGAGAGCGCGATCGACCGCGCGCGGCGGGCGTCGAGCAGTTCGACCGGACGAGTCTCCGGATCGCCGACGAGGAGTGCCGCCAGCGCGTCGAGCGGCTCCGCGGTCGCTGTGAGACCGATGCGCTGCACCGGCCGTCCGCAGAGATCCTCCAGTCGTTCGAGCGAGACCGCGAGGTGCGTCCCGCGCTTGCCGTCCGCGATCGCGTGCAACTCGTCGACGATCACCGTCTCGACCCGCGCGAGCGTGGCGCGCGACGCGTCCGAGCCGAGCAATTGAAAGAGTGATTCGGGGGTGGTGATGAGCAGATGCGGCGGATGCTTCTGCGCCGCGCGGCGATCGCGCTGCGACGTGTCGCCGGTGCGCACCGCATGGTCGATGGCGATTGGCGTGCCGCCGGCGGCTGCGAGTCGCGCAATGCCCGCGAGGGGTTCGCGCAGATTGTGATGCACGTCCGCGTCGAGCGCGCGCAACGGCGAGATGTACAGCACGCGAATGCCAGGCGAGGGCGTGCGCACGCCGTGTTTGTCGGGCGTGCCTTTGGTGGTCGCCTCGTTCGCGAGACGGCCGATCAGTTGCAGAAACGACGCGAGCGTCTTTCCCGAACCGGTCGGTGCAACGAGCAGGGCATTCGCGCCGCGTGCGATGGCGGGCCATGCGTAGCGCTGTGCTTCGGTCGGCGCGCCGAACTTCTCTTCGAACCACGCGCGCGCCAGTGGATCGAGGGCCGCGAGCGCTTCTTCGGCCGATGCGGGCAGCGACGACGTCATGCGGAGAGCGATCGGCATAGCACGCGGCCCCGGACCAAAGGGCGTACCCTCGTCAGGGTCGAACCGATGAGATCACCCATGCACGTACGCTCGTCTCTGTTGTTCGTCTCGATGCTCTTCTCGTGTGCCGGCGCGACCTCGTCGCAACGCACTTCCGAGACCACCGCGAGCGGCGCCCCGGTCACCGTGATCCAGCAGCGCCCTGCGCGCGTGCCGGGCGCGTCCGACGCGGGCGGCACACCGACCGGAACGGCCCTCGTCATTCCCGATTCGGCGCCGAGCATTCCCGACATGGCGACGTGGAACGTTCTCGCGACATCACCGAGCCGCGAGATCAGCGCGCGAACCGAAGTGGTGAAGTTCGTGATCGACTATGCCGACCACGACCGCATCTACTTCCTGCAGACGCACCGCTGGGAAATTCACTACTACTTCATTCGTCAGTTCCTCGCCCGTCCCGACGCACCCATTCCGGATTCGGAAGCGTTCTGGGCGCGGGAGTACCTGTCTAACAATCGTCGTTTCATCCAGGGATCGATCACACATTATCGCGACCAGAACATCTGGGCGGTCGAGCTGATCGCACAAGACGTGCTCGACGTGCCGCGCGCGATCGCCGCGTTCGAGAACGTCCGTTCTCACTCGAATCTCCCTGGCTTGCGTTACCACCCCATCCCGCCGCATCACATCGCGGCGGCCGACGCGATCCGCGCGCGCATCCCGGTCGTCACTACCGACGACATCTTCGCGAACACCCGCTATCAGCCGTTGAATCCTGGCGAGGCATACGGGTATCTCCGTTTCTTCGACGGCGCTGTGGATCCGGCCCGCGTGCGACCATTCGACATTGTCGTGCTCGCGGAAGTGCCATTGGATCTACCGGTGTGCGCCGGTGTCATCACGGCGGAATTGCAGACGCCCCTCAGCCACGTTGCGGTGCTCAGCGCGAATCGCGGCACGCCGAACATGGCGCTGCGGAACGCGAACCACGACGCGGCGCTGCGAGCGCTCGACGGGCAGCTCGTGCATCTGCACGTTACGCCGCAGGAGTACACCGTCACGCGTGCGACGCAGTCCGAAGCGGAGGCGAGCTGGAACGCGCATCGCCCCGCGGAGATGGCGCATCTGCATCGCAGTGAGAGCGATCCCGGCCTGCCAGCGCTGGCCGCGATCGACGCCGGTGATATCGACCTCGTGGGGGCGAAGGCCGCGCAGATGGGAGCCCTTGCGCAGATCACCCCGGCGCTCCCGCTTCCACGCGCGTTCGCGCTGCCGTTCCGCGCGTATCTCGATCATCTGCGGCGCAATCATCTCGATGCAGAACTCACGCGTCTGCTCGCCGACCCGCAGTTCCAGAACGATCCCACCGTGCGCGAACGATCGCTCGCGGCGTTGCGCGAACACATCATCGCCGCGCCGGTCGACCCCGCGTTGCTCACGCGCTTGCGACGCGAGATCCAGCGAAGCTTTCCGAACACGCGCGTGCGCTTTCGTTCGAGCACCAACGCCGAGGACCTGCCGGGTTTCAACGGCGCCGGTCTCTATCTCTCGACCCGCACCGAAGCGAATCCGACCGATGCGCAGATCGCCGATGCACTGCGGCGCGTGTGGGCGAGCACCTGGAACTTCCAGGGCTTCGAAGAGCGCACGTACTACCGCATCCCGCAGGACGAAGTGGCGATGGGGGTACTCGTGCAAGAATCCATCGACGACGACGTCGCGACCGGTGTGGCCATCACCGCGAACCCCTTCGACGAAGGCCGCCCCGGCTTCTACATCAACTCGCAGGTGAGCGCCGGGAGCGTGACGTCCGCGGGCAATGGCGAAGTCGCGGAGCAGTCGATCTTCTACACGTATCCACCGCCCGGTGCGCTCGAGCGCCTTTCATCGTCGTCGCGGACGAATGGTCAACCCGTCTTGACCAATCAGGAGCTGACCGCGCTCTCGTCCCATCTCGCCGCGATTCACGGCTACTTCTACGGCACCGTGCCGTGGCAGACGGGGCAGTCGATGGACGTGGAGTTCATCGTCGCCGGGCCGTCGCGTCGCATCGTGATCGTCCAGGCGCGTCCGTTCGCGGTGCGATGGAACGAGGGACGCACGTACGCACGCGATCCGAATACGGGGACGTGACCTCACCCCCGCTGCCGCCTGAGCATGGGTCACGTGTATCCGCGCGCTGCGTTGGGGCCCGGCGGCTGACGCCACGGCAACACCCCCGAAACCTCACCTTCGTGAGGCTCGCGATGTCGCATCGAACACACCGGTGGTCC
>CBIHQZ010000491.1:0-5689 GCA_966212315.1 uncultured Myxococcales bacterium | reverse complement strand
GCCCGGCGGTACCGCAAAAGCCATTGATTGCTGGTGCCGGGCGCCACTTCGTGACGCTCGATCAGCTCGAACCCATGCAGCGCGATGCAGGTGTGCGCATCGGCGGCGGTGTCGTTTCGGAAGTGCTCGAACTGAGCGTCGCTCGATTCGGCCCGGGCGACCTGCGGGCGCGTCCGCAGCAATCCGAACGCAATGTTGTCGACGACGGTGAGTGTCCCGCCCGGTCGAAGCATGCGCGCGATCCGGTCGAGTACGTGCCCCGGTTCACGAAGATGGTTCCAACTCCGAAGCACCAGCACGTGATCGAACCGCGAGCCGGCGACGTCGACGGTCTCCGCATCGCCGACCCGCAGTTGCGCCCACGACCAACGCTTCTCCAGCGCTTCGATCCGCTTCGCATCCGGGTCCACGCCGAGGTAACGGACCTCACCCGAACGCGCACGAGCCTCGAGCGCTTCGGCGTACGGGCCTTCACCGCAGCCGAGATCGAGCACGTCGCCGGTGAGCGTTCCGAGAAGCGTCCGCACCCGGGCATCATCGCGGGTGAAGACGTCGTCGCGAACCGGCTCGAAGAGCCCCGAGCAACGATCGCGTTCGTCGCATTGCGAGCACATCGGCATGCGCCGGAGTTGCCGCAGATCGCGCGCAAAATCATCGGGCGCAGGCTTGTCGGAGATGTCGACGTAGAGCTGGCCGTGTTCGTGTTTGATCGCTTCGATCTCGGTGTCGGCGAAGTCACGCGAGTCGCTGCGGAACACCGCCACCTGATCGCCCTTGCGAACGAACACGTGTCGCCCGCGATCCCATGGCGTGATCCCGTCGCGACGAATCGGGCACTCCGCGGGGTTCGTCGATGTCACACGCCCGAAGGGGCGCTCGAGCGCGTAGTTGAACGAGTTCGAGCGCGGGCGATCGGTGACGGGCCGAAGCGCAGCGTCGCCGAACTCTTCGAGGTAGCCCGAGTAGAGCCCCGGACACGGTCCGCGCAGCGCACACGAGCGACACTTCTCGGGCTGCGTCTTGGCTTTGTCGTCGACCGGGAAGAAGTCCGGCTCGCCGATCTCGATCATCGTCCAGAAGCGATGCGTCTTGAGGTCGTCGTAGAGGGCTTCGTAGCCGGGAAGCAGGCAGAGTGGGATGCCGTCGTGCGCGAAGTTCGGTCCGCGTCCGCCGGTCTTCTCGAGGCCGTAGGTGATCGCGTCGTGAATCTTCGCAGCGACGTCGGCGATCGGCGGCATGAGATGGTCGAAGAGCTTCTCGCCGCCGCCCTTCGGCTGCACCATCGAGAACTTCAACACCACGTCGGGATACGGAAGCACGGCGTCCACGATGGGTCGCAGGTGCGTGAGATTGTGTCGCGTGACGACGGCGTTCACGGTGAAGTCGAGGCCGTGACCCGAGAGGTTCGCGATCGCCGCGTACGTCTGTTCGAAGGCATCCGCGCGAACCATCAGGTTGTGGATCTTCGCGTTCCCGCCGTGAAGTGACATGTAGACGTACTTCAACCGGTACTTGAAGAGCTTCTCGACCAGTTCGGGGTACGCGAGCATCCGGCCGTTGGTCACGAGTCCGAAGTCGAGCCCGAGCGACGCGCTGTGCGCGGCCCACTGGAGCAGCTCGGATCGCATCGTGACCTCGCCGCCCGAGAGCACGATCATCGTGTGACCGAGCCGCGCGGCGCGTTCGATCTTCGCGTGGACCTCCGTCGAGGCGCCCTCCACTTCGCGAACATCGAGCGTGTGGCAGAAGGTGCAGTGATTGTTGCAGCCGTAACCGACTTTGATGAGCGCCTTCATGCCCTGTGATGGCGGCCACGGTACGGTTCCGTGACGGTCCGGTCAAAGAGAACGCGGTCGAGCCGGCGTGGCGTTTCGCGCGGGCGGGTCAAAAAAATCGCGGACATCGGCGCGCGAGCTGATGCTACGCTGCGCGCATGTCGGAAGACGGCAAGACCGTCACCGCGATTGCGGCGCGCCTGAGATCTCCGTCGACTCGGTTCGTGGAGATCTTGTCGCCCGGCAATCCGTCCGTGCTTCGAGTGCGCGACGGCGTGGTGCGGATCGGACGCGAAGCAGGAAACGACATCGTCATCGACGATCCATTCGTGTCCCGCGTTCACATGGAAGTGCGCGTCTATCCCGACGGCGTCCAGGTCGCGGATCTCGACACGAAGAACGGCACTCACTTCCAGGGGGCTCGGATTCGCGAACTCCCCGTGAAGAACGAAGCGACCCTGATGCTCGGAAAGCAGGTCACGCTGCGTGTCCGCGTGCAGGACGAGTCGCAGCCGGCACTCGGCGACGGGACCGAGTTGGTGGGCTCGAGTGCAGCGGGACAGAAGCTGCGAAGCTCGATCGGGCGCGTGGCGCCGACGAGTCTCACGGTGCTGATCGAAGGCGAGACCGGCACGGGAAAAGAAGTCGTGGCGCGCGCGATTCACGCGCGCTCGCCGCGCGCACCGAAGAGCCTCGTGGTGTTCGATTGCGGCGCGGTCTCGCCGAATCTCGTGGCGACCGAGCTGTTCGGTCACACGAAGGGCGCATACACGGGGGCGACCGGCGCCACCGAGGGCGCATTCCGTCGCGCGCAGGGCGGGACGTTGTTCCTCGACGAGATCGGTGAACTCCCGCTCGATCTGCAGCCCGCGCTCTTGCGTGCGCTCGAGGCGCGGCAGGTGAAGCCGGTGGGTTCGGACACGTACGTGAATGTCGATGTTCGCGTGGTGGCCGCGACGAATCGTTCGCTCGAAGCCGAAGTCGAAGCGGGGCGTTTCCGCAAAGATCTTTTGTTCCGACTCGCCGTCGCGCGCATCAAGGTGCCGCCGCTGCGTGCGCGAAGCGAAGACATCCCGGAGCTGGCGCAGCATTTCGCGTCGGAACTCGGAGCGACGCTCGCGCCGCCGGTGCTCGCCGGGCTTCAGGGGCGTGAGTGGCCCGGAAACGTGCGCGAGCTCCGCAACGCGGTGGAGCGTGCGGTGATGCTCGCGGGCGGTCAGGGCGTCACCGTCAGTTCGCTCGACGACTTCGACGACGACGATGACGACGGGTTCGGCGATGTCTTCGACGGCAAGACCGGAACGCTCCCGGGCTCGATGGCAACCATTCCGCCGGGTGGTTTTTCGCTTCCGCAAGCGCTCCCCGCGGGCGTGACGTTCCAGAATGCGAAGCAGGCGGCAGTCGATTCGTTCGAGCGCGACTACCTGATCCGGTTGTTCACCGAGTCGAACTGCAACCTCTCGGAAGCGTCGCGTCGGTCGGGCGTGCACCGCCGTTATCTACGCGAGCTGTTCAAGAAGCACGGGCTCAGCCCGGCCGAGATGCGCGCGGCGAAAAAGTAGCGTCGGGTCACCTCACCCCCGCTCCGCACGCTCCTCTCCCTCCGTCGCGACAGAGGCACTCGCGTGGCTCGGCGCGACGTCGAAAGAGGGGCTGGATGTCTGGCGACGCGGCGATCGGGGTGGCGTCGGAGGGACAAGTATCAGTCCTTCACCGACGTCCGAGCCACGCGCCGAACATCGTCGCGAAGAACACGATCAGCCCGAAGACGGCGATCACGACGAGATAGCGCAGCGTGCTGTTGTCGCGCGGCGCGCCGGGTGCACCCGCGTACTGCCCCATCGGCGCGGTCATGGCAGGTCCCGGTGCGAACGGCGACGGCGATGACATCATCGGCGCGCGCGGCGCTTCGCCCGGCACCGGATCGACGTCGGTCACCGGCATCGACCACGATCCACTCGGCGCGTTGGGCGCAGACTTCCCTTTTACCGACGACGCATCGGGCACGATGTCGATCGCCTCGCTCGGCGGCGGTGCGACGACGGTGGGATCCGGCGCGAACGGCGTCGGCGCCACGAACCTGCCCTCGGCAATTGCACGCAGCACCTGTTCACTCGGCGGCGCGGTGCGGAGGGTGCCATCGGGCTCGATGGCAGGGCGCGATTCCTCTTCCGGCACGGGCTGGCCGGTGACTTGTTCGATCCACGCCTTCCGCTCCGCCATCGCTTCGCGCGCGAGGTGCGCGAGGGCTTTACGACTCTGCTCGTTGGAAGGCGCGAGCGCGCGCAGATCGTCGATGACCGCCTGGCAATCGGGGTAGCGCTCCTCGCGGTTCTTCGCGAGGCAGCGGAGCACGATGCGATCGAGTTCGGGCGGCACGCCGGGGCGCAGATCGCTGGGTGGAACGGGCTCTTCGTCGCAGATCATCCGCATGATCTCGAGGTCGCGATGACCCGAGTACAGACGGCACAGCGTGAGCGCTTCCCACGCGACGATTCCGAGCGAGAACAAGTCGGACCGGCGATCGAGCGGATGAGCCTGGATCTGCTCGGGTGACATGTACCCGAACTTCCCCTTCACCATGCCGGCCTCGGTCTGGTTCGCCTCGGTGCGTGCTTTCGCGACGCCGAAGTCGATCAGCTTCACGCTGCCGTCGTAGCCGATCATCACGTTCGACGGCGACACGTCGCGATGCACCAGATCGAGCAGTTCGCCGTCGTCGTTTCGGAGCGAGTGGGCGGCCTGCAGCCCGGCGGCCGCACGCGCGATGATGTCCACCACGGTCTCGATCGGGAGCGGGCTCTGCGCGAACTCTCGCGCATTGAGCAGCGCGCGCAACGAATCGCCCGACACGAACTCCATCACCAGATAGCTGCCGCTGTCGTCGCGTCCCCAGTCGAGCGGCTCGACCACGTTCGGATGATGGAGCTTGCTGGTCAGCCACACCTCGTCGAGGAACGACGCGATGACTTTGGGCTCTTGTTCCAGATGCGGGAAGAGCCGCTTGATCGCGACGAACGCGCCGCGTTTCGGCCCCGTGAGCGCACGCGCGAGCACGATGGTTCCCATGCCGCCGGCGCCGACTTCGGCGATCGGCTCGTAGCGAATCGACACGAACGCGGTCGCGTCGGCGTTCGATGGCGGTGGGGTCTCGGACATGCGCGCCGAGTCTAGCCGGAACCACGCGAGCGATGCTCACCCGTTCGCGGCCTTTTCCATCAGCGGATGCGAGGCGCGCCACGAACGCACCATGTCGAGAAGGACTTCGCGTGAGGCCGTCTGATTCTCGCCCGATCGCGAGGTCGCAACAGGCGCGAGCGCGAGGCACATCTGCGTGTCGCCGCCGGACGAACCGACGCGGCGCAGGACCTCGACGCGAACCGGAAACGTCACGTCGCGCGAACGGATCCCGCGCTCGGCCCACGGCGGGGGCTCACGGAGTGCGGCGCGAAGCGCGGCCCGCGAGACTTCGCGATCGTCCGCCCACGCGAGTGCCGCACCATCGCCCCAGGCGATCAGTACGTACGCATCGTTCGCGGCCGAGCCTTCGCGGGTTCCGTCCAGCAGGTGCGACGCGACGTACAGACCCCAGATCGGCGCGGCATCGCCGGCGACCCGCCACGCAACCCAGCGCACTTCGCCCGCAGCAGTTCCGGGACGCGCAGCCGCTTCGAAGACCAACCCGCGTGCGCCGCGGCGCTCGGCTTGCGGCACCAGCGTGCGGGTGAACATCTGGCCCAGCGCTTCACGCGACGGGCTCGTGCCCTCGGCGCTCGCACGCGCGGAGCGCTCCTCCCAGCGGTACACGGCGCCCTTCGCGACGAAGCGCTCGACCTGCTTCGCGGACGACGTGGCAACCGGGCGGTGCTCGAGTTCGATCTGGCGGGCGGTGGCGTTGTTGCTGCGCGACATGC
>CBIHQZ010000490.1:0-5694 GCA_966212315.1 uncultured Myxococcales bacterium | reverse complement strand
ACGACTTCGTCCGAGTTCTTCACGCCGGTGATGATCGTCGGGAGAACGAAGTTCCCCTTGCCGTCGATCTTCGAGCCACCCGTGCGCACTTTGCCACCCGAGGCCTTCGCCTTCTCGATCGCGCCGATGAAGCGATCGACCGCGCCCTTGTCCGTGAGCGGTCCCATCAGTGTCGTCGCGAGCGTCGGGTCGCCGATCTTCGATTCGACCTGCTTGTAGGCCGTCACGAGTTTGCCGACGACGTCTTCGAGAATGTTCTCGTGCACGAACAAGCGACGCGTCGTCGTGCAGCGCTGGCCTGCCGTGCCGACCGCGCCGAACACGATCGCCGGGATCGCGAGCTTCAGGTCGGCGGTCTCGTCGACGATGATCGCGTTGTTGCCGCCGAGTTCGAGGAGCGAGCGACCCATGCGCTTGGCCACGCGCTCGCCCACCGCACGACCGACGTGCGTGGAGCCGGTGAAGCTCACGAGCGGGATGCGGCGATCGTCGACGAACTTCTGCGCGAGGTCGGTGCCCGCATCGTTGAACAGGAAGAAGATGTCGGGGAATCCACCAGCCTGCAGCGCTGCGTTGCAGATCTTGAGCGACGCGATCGCGCTGAGCGGAGTCTTGGGCGACGGCTTCCAGATCGAGACGTCACCGCACACTGCCGCGAGGAAGCTGTTCCACGCCCACACTGCGACGGGGAAGTTGAACGCGCTGATGATCCCGACGAGGCCGAGCGGATGATACTGCTCGTACATGCGATGCCCCGGCCGTTCCGAGTGCATCGTGAGGCCGTAGAGCTGGCGCGAGAGACCGACTGCGAAGTCCGCGATGTCGATCATCTCCTGCACTTCGCCGTCGCCTTCGGGTTTGATCTTTCCCATCTCGAGCGCGACGAGCGACCCGAGTTGATCGCGATGCTTTCGCAGCGCTTCGGCGCACAGACGAATCGCTTCGCCGCGACGCGGCGCCGGCGTAGTGCGCCAGATCTTGAACGCAGCCTGCGCGCGTTCCACCACCGCTTCGTAGTCGCTCGCACTCGAGGCGTAGACGCGTCCGAGTACTTCGCCCGTGCTGGGGTTGATCGGTTCGATCACGCCCGCATCGCGCGTCTTCGACCATTCCGACTGGCCGAGGTAGGTGCCCGATTCGTTGTCGCCGAGTCCGAGTGCTGTGAGTACGGGGTGAGTCATGGCTGCGCTCCAGAGATGAGGTTCCAGCTCGCGCGCGCGAACGTCGCGGCCGAGCGGCGGGCGAATCCATAGCGCCTTTCACGGCGAGACGGCAGGGGCTCCGGTGTGGTGCGAACACGTCCTGGCGCGTCGAGAGCGAGAGCGCAGCGTCAGTCCGGCTTCTTCGCGGTCACCGTGCACCCGACCGAGGCGACGATCGTGAAGCCCACCGCGATCCATTGCTTCGCGTCGAGTTGCTCGTGCAGGAGTACGAGCCCCGCGAGCGCGCCCATCGCGGGCTCCATGCTCAGCAACACGCCGAAGGTGCGACGCGGGAGGCGTTTCAACGCGACCATCTCGAGTGAGTACGGGATCGCACTCGAGAGAATTCCGACGAACAGTCCCGATGCGAGGATCGCAGGCGAAAGAAGCATTCGCCCCGCGTGCGCGACGCCGAAGGGAATCGCCACCAGTGCCGCGACGCCGAGACCGATCGATACCGCCTGGCCGCCGTGCGCGTTGCCCGCGCGCTGACCGAACACGATGTAGAGCGCCCATCCGACGCCCGCGCCGAACGCGAAGAGCACGCCGGTCGGATCGAGATGACCGAGGTGACCGCCGAGCGGAAGGATCAGCAAGAGCCCGATGACTGCGAACCCGATCCACACGAAGTCGATCGGCTTGCGTGACGACGCCACGGCGACAGTGAGCGGCCCCGAGAACTCGATCGCGATGGCGAGTCCGAGCGGGATCGTTCGCAGCGACATGTAGAACATCAGGTTCGTGAACCCGAGCGCCGCGCCGTAACAGCCGATCGCGATGGCGTGCTTGCGACTCAGCGGAAAGCGCCACGGTCGCCACACCGCGAGCAACGTCGCGGCCGAGAAGCCCACGCGCAGCGCTGTCGTTCCTTGCGCGCCGACCGCAGCGAACAGGCTCTTCGCGTACGAAGTGCCGACGCAGAGCGAGAGCATCGAGCCGATGAGGGATGCAACCGCCACAAGTCGCGAACGTTCGTCGTGTGATGCCTGGTCCATCGAGAAGCGAGCGCGCGACGTGTAGCACGCGAGGGACGCGCGCGTGCGACTACGGCAAGCCGTGCGTCTGCACCGGGACCGTCACCGGATCGTTGGTCACCCGATTGTCCCCGAGCTGCCCGCCGAGATCATCGCCCCAACACAGCAGCGTGTTTCCGCCATTCGTCGCCGCGCAAGTCGACCATGCACCCGCGACGATCGTCGTCGCACCGAGAACCGTGGCCACCGTGACAGGTGCGTTCTGCTGCGTCGTCGTGCCGTCGCCGGCTTGCCCCTTCGAGTTGTGACCCCAGCACATCATCGACCCGTCCGCGCGTCGCGCGCAGGTGTGATACCGCCCCGCGACGAGCTGCACGGCATCGCCGAGACCGACCACACTCTGCGACGTCGTCGCGCGCGTGGGGCGTGTCGATCCATTTCCGAGCTGACCCAGATAGTCGTACCCCCAGCACGAGACGCTCCCGTTCGCGTGTCGCGCACACGTGTGCTCGCCGCCCGCGACGATCTCCACGGCGTCGTCGACTCCCGCGACCATCGCCGGGAGCGGCACCGCATCGGTGGTCGTCCCGTTGCCGACTTGCGCGTTGCCGTCGTCGCCCCAGCACAGCACGTGTCCGGGATTCCCGACGAGCGCGCACGAATGGTTGTCACCCGCAACGATCTGTACCGCGCCCGCGATGCCCGGCACCTGCACCGGTACGTGTTGATCGCTCAGCGCCGCGCTCGAGACCTGGCCGTTCGCGTTGTTTCCCCAGCACCACACCGTGCCGTCTTGTTTGCGAACGCACGCGTGTTCGTTGCCGAGCGCGAGCTGTACGGCGTTGCTCGCGAGCGTCGGCATCGCCTGCGGCGTCGTCACGCACACCGAATCGATGACCGCATCGCCGCAGGGCGTCGTCGCATTGTCCCCGACCTGCCCGTGGCTGTTGTCGCCCCAGCACCACACGCTGCCGTTCGCGCGAATCGCGCACGCGAAACGTCCGCCCGCCTCGAGGTCGATCGCGTCGGCGAACGACCGCACGCGCGTGGCGGTGCCGCGATAGCTCGTGTCGTTGCCGAGCGCGCGATACGCGCCCTGGCCCCAGCAGTAGATCGAGCCGTCATCGATGCGCGCGCAGGTGAAGTAGCGCCCGGCCGCGAGTTGAGCGATGTGCGCGGTGCCGGGTGTTGCGTCGATCGTTGTCACGACGTCCGCGTTCGATTGCGTCGTGTCGCCGGCCGCATCGCTCGGTGCGGTGGACCCGCCGCAACTCGCGAGAACAAGCGCGGCGAGCGAGAGGCGAATCGCATTCATCACGTCATCGTAGGTCGCGCGCGCGAATGCGAGCAATGCGCGGGTTGACGACGATGTTAGTTAGTAACAATATGCAACAAACATCATGAAACCGTTGCCCACCAATCGCCAGGCACTCGTCGACGAGATCGCCGCCGGACGCTCGTTCGCGTTCCGTTTGTTCTACGGACACCACCTGCGATCCGACGGCGTTCTCGACGATGCGGTGTTCTCACAGTGGTTCGACTCACCGTTCACCGTCGACGACATCGCGTATGCCACCGCCGAGCACTGGATGATGGCGGCGAAGGCGCGCTTGTTCGGCGACGACGATGCGCTGCGCGCGATTCTCGCGTCGGGCACGCCATCAGAGGCGAAGCAGCTCGGACGCACGGTGCGCAATTTCGACGAAGCGCGCTGGAGCGCCGAGCGGCTCGAACTCGTCACGCTGGGGAACGTTCACAAGTTCGGGAGCGATCCGGCGCGTCGTGGATACCTCCTCGCGACGGGCCACGAGATCCTGGTCGAGGCCGCGCCGCGCGACACCGTGTGGGGTATCGGTCTCGGGGCGAACAACCCCGCTGCGCGCGATCCGAAGCGATGGCGCGGTGCGAACCTTCTCGGCTTCGCACTCGTTCGGGCGCGAGAGCGTCTGCGCGGCGCGTGATCACGTCTTCATCCGCGACACGTGTCGTCGTGCGAGACGCCGTCACGGACTCGAGCGTAGATACCGAAGACCGCATTTCCAGCCGAAATACAGCCGATTGCACGGTCGAGGTGGGGTCGGCACGCGAGCCGCAATAGGTGCTGTCGTCCGCGACGCAGCGATGACGATGACCGAGTCGATGTCGCAGCGAAGCGCGAACGAACGAAAGAAGGAATCACCATGAAGACGCTCGCCCTCTCAGTCCTCAGCACTCTCTCCCTTGCACTGGCCGCTCCGTCGGTGGCGAACGCGCAGTCCTTCCGTGCGCACGGTCGCGTCGTCGTACAGCCGCCCGCGGTCGCCGTCCCCGTCGCGCTCCCGGCGATCGCGCCGCCGCGTGTGATGATCCGCGCCAACATCGCGCCGCGCCCGGTGTACGCACCGCGCCCCGTGTACGCGCCGGCTCCCGTCGGCTACGGCGTGAACGGGAACACGACCGCCCGTTCGGACATCCGTGAAGCGCGCCAGGAACAGCGCATTCGCCTCGCGTCGATGCGTGGGCAGCTGACGCCGAACGAGTACCGCCGCTTGATGCGCGGTCAGGAGCGGATCGACGCGATGCAAGCGCAAGCCGCGGCCGACGGTGTGATCACGCAGTTCGAAGCGCAGCGCATCGAGCAGGCGCAGAACATCCAGAACCAGCAGATCCAGCGCGCAACGTTCAACGGCCGCGGTCGGTTCTAGACGATCCCAACCTGACGCCATGACAGATCCTGCGCCGATGCGATCCCTCCCGATCGCATCGGCTTCGTCTGGCGCGCGAACCCCTCTCAGCCGAACAAACTCACCTGGCGCGTATCGGCCACCGGCGCGACGAGCACGTCGCTGTTCACGACAGCCTGCTTTCGTCCGCGTCGCGAGCCCGCATCGTTCGCTTCGGCCTGCGCCTGCGCGAGCTGCTCGATCTGCACCATCTCGCCGAATCGCTCGGTGAGATACCGCAGGTAGCTGCGCGCGCCACGAAGCTGGGTGAGCGCGCGTTTCACCGACGGCGTGAGTTCGACCTTCGCAGTGCGTTCATGTGCGCACTCGGCGGCGGCTGTCCCGGCGACCGCCCCGCAGTGGAGGCAGATCTCGACGTGGTTGTAGCGGCGAGGCGTGTTGTTTCGAACGGTCATGTCGTTCGTGGTTGTTATCAGAGACCGGCGAAACGGGGAATACGGCTTTGCGCGCCGACCGATAGACCGTTCTCGAGAGTCGTCCGTCTGGTCCGAAGCCATGACGTACCGAGACGACCGCGCCGCCCTCAGTCAGCGAATCGCCGATCTCAACGCACAGCTCGCAGGCATCCGCGGCGCGCGCGAGTCGCTTTCGACGCTCGATGCGGAAGAGAAGTCCGTGATCGACGAACTCGACGCGTTGCGAAAGAAGACCGCGCCGAGCGCGAGCGATCTGCGCAAGCACTTGCCGATGCTCGAACGCATCGAAGTCGCGTCACCGTGCAGCGTCCCGTGGGACTCGATGCAAGGCGACGAACAGAAGCGCTTCTGCGGTCAGTGCAAGCTTCACGTCTACAAC
>CBIHQZ010000489.1:0-5699 GCA_966212315.1 uncultured Myxococcales bacterium | reverse complement strand
GCGCGGGCGCGATTCAAACCGTCGAGCGCGTGGTCGGTTGCAGCATCCTCGCGGCGGTCGGCGACGAGATGGCGCGCACGCCCGGCGTGGCAGCTGCCTTCTTCGGTGCGCTCGGACGGGCGCGGGTGAACGTGCGTGCCATCGCGCAGGGATCGTCGGAACGAAACATCAGCGCAGTGATCGATCGCGCCGATTCGACCCGCGCGTTGCGAGCCGTGCATGCGGGCTTCTATCTCTCGAATCAAGCGGTGTCGGTGGGCATCGTCGGTCCCGGGCTCGTCGGGCGCGCGCTTCTCGCGCAACTCGCGGCACAAGCGCCGGTGCTGCGCGACAAGTTCCACATCGATGTGCGCGTTCGCGCAGTGATCGATTCGAAGCGCATGGTGCTCGACGAACGAGGTCTCGCGCCGGGCGAGGTCGCGAAGAGCATGGCGGCCGGCGTACCCGCGGACTTCGAGGCCTTCGCGAAGCACATGGAACCGGGGCACTGGCCGCACAGCGTCGTGATCGATTGCACCGCGAGCGATGCGATTGCAGACCGGTACGCATCGCTCCTCGCGCGCGGCATCCATGTCGTCACGCCGAACAAGAAAGCCGGCGCGGGGCCGGTGGCGCGCTATCGCGAGATCCAATCGCTCGTGCGCGAGACGCGGCGGCAATTTCTCTACGAGGCAACGGTAGGGGCAGGGCTCCCTGTCATCTCGACGCTGCGCGATCTCGTTCGTACCGGCGATCGCGTCGAACGCATCGAGGGGATTCTCTCGGGAACGCTGTCGTACGTGTTCCATCGCTTCGACGGACGGGTGCCGTTCTCGACGATCGTTCGGGAAGCGAAGCAGCTCGGATACACCGAACCCGATCCACGCGACGACCTCTCCGGTACCGACGTCGCGCGCAAGCTCGTGATCCTCGCGCGCGAGATGGGGCTCTCACTCGAGTTGAGCGACGTCGCGATCGAGAACCTGGTGCCCGAGTCGCTGCGTGCGATGCCGCCGGCGGAGTTCATGGAGCGGCTCGTCGACAACGACGCTTCGATGGAATCACGGCGCGCGACCGCGAGCGCGAAGGGCGAGGTGTTGCGGTACGTCGGCGTGGTCGAGGCGAGTGGAACGCCGCGCGTCGAGTTGCGCGCTTATCCGACGACTCATCCGTTCGCGGGGCTCGCGGCGAGCGACAACATCATCGCGTTCACGACCGCGCGCTACCGAACGAACCCGCTCATCGTGCAGGGCCCGGGTGCAGGACCCGACGTGACGGCCGCCGGCGTCTTCGCAGACCTCCTGCGGCTCGTGAGTGCGTAGAGAAACTAGCCCCGCGCATCGATCGCGCGTCGCACCATGTCGACATCGGCCGGCAGCTCGATCGGCTTGTTGGCAAAGCGCGACGTCGCGCCCTCGAGGGTTCCCTCGTGGTACGCGCGCTTGAACTCGGTGAACTTCAACCCGTGCGCCGTGCTCACCACGACCACGCGCTGACCCTTCACGATCTTTCCGCTCGCCACGAGCTTCTCGGTGGCGGCGAGCGCGACGCCCGTGTGCGGGCAGTTGTACATCCCGGTGCGATCGGCCCGCGCCACGACGTCGGCGAGTTCGTCCTCGCTCGCTTGCTCGACCACGCCGTCGCACATCGTCAGCACGCGGATCGCGCGATCGATGCTCACCGGCGCGCCGATCTGGATCGCACTCGCGGCAGTCTTCCGCGCGGTCATCGGCTCGTACTTGTCGAAGCCGTTCACGTACGCGCGGTAGAGCGGATTGGCGTGCTCCGCCTGCGCGACGCAGATGCGCGGCATCTTCGAGATGAGCCCGAGATCGCGCATGAGCAAGAAGCCTTTGCCGAGCGCGTAGACGTTGCCGAGATTGCCGCCGGGGATCACCACCCAGTCGGGAACCGCCCAGTCGAACTGCTGCACGATCTCCACGGCGACGGTCTTCTGGCCTTCGATGCGCAAGCTGTTCATCGAGTTGGCGAGGTAGATCGATCCGTCCTCGGTGAGATCGCGCACGACGCGCATGCAGCCGTCGAAGTCGGTGTCGAGCGAGAAGACCATCGCGCCGTTGGCGAGCGGCTGGAGTAGTTGCGCGATCGAGACTTTGTTGCGCGGGAGGAGCACCAGGGCGGGGATCTCCGCCGCGGCGCAGTAGGCACTGAGCGCAGCCGATGTGTCACCCGTGCTTGCGCACGCGATGGCTCGAACGGACTTGCCGGCCCGGATCATTTCGCGCACCGCGGACACCAGCACCGTCATGCCGAGGTCTTTGAACGAACCGGTGTGAGAGTTTCCGCACTGCTTGATCCACAGATCGGGAACGCCGATCGACGCGCCGAAACGCTCGGCCCACAAGAGGTTCGAACCTCCTTCGGCAAAGCTCACGATGCTGTCGTCGTGGAGCGTCGGGTAGACCCATTCTTTCTTCCCCCACACGCCGGATCCGAAGGGCCATTCGGTACGCATCCAGCGGCGATCGAAAAGATTCATCCAGGCCCCGCCGCTCCGGTCGCGCAGCGCATCGACGTCGTGTTCGACATCGAGCAGCGATCCGCACTTGCGACACTGGTAGATCACCTCGTCGAGCGGATAACGCTCCGCACATCCGGCGAAGCAGGCGAACTGAGCACGGTGAGCCATCGTCGAGACCTCCGCGGCGGAGTGTAACGGCTCTCGCCGCAGACCGATCCGTGCTTGCGACGTCGAACGAAATCCACAAGGCTGCACGCATGGATCTCACTCGAACGAGAGCCGCCGCGCGCGCGTTGTTGTCCGCCGACGGCGCGAAACGCGACGCTGCACTCACCGCCATCGAGCAGTCACTGGTGGCCCATCGCGATGCGGTGCTGGCTGCCAATGCGACCGACGTGGCGGCCGCGCGTGTCGCGGGGATCGCGCCGGCCATGCTGGATCGACTGACACTCGACCCGAAACGCTACGACGCCGTGGTCGCCAGCGTGCGCGAAGTCCGCGCGCTCCCCGACCCGCTCGGCGAGGAACGCGAGCCGTGGACGCGTCCGAACGGGATCCGCATCACGAAACGTCGCATTCCGCTCGGCGTGATTGCCGTGGTGTACGAAGCGCGGCCGAACGTCACGGTCGAAGCGGCGTCGCTCGCGATCAAGTCGGGCAACGCGATGGTGCTGCGCGGTGGGAAAGAAGCGCTCGGGTCGAACCGCGCGCTTGCCGCGGCGGTGCGCGCGGGGCTCGAGTCGGTCGGCCTGCCGCCCGATGCCGTGACGTTCATCGACGATCCGAGTCGTGAGCGCGTCGTGGAGTTGCTCGGTGCCGTCGGTTTCGTCGACCTCGTGATTCCGCGCGGCGGACAGGAACTGATGAAGCTCGTCGATGCGCACGCGCGCGTGCCCGTGATTCGGCATGGCGAAGGGATCGTGCAGATCTTCGTCGACGCCGATGCCGACAAGGTGATGGCCGAACGCATCGTCTTCAACGCGAAGGTGCAGCGCCCCGGCGTGTGCAACGCGGCCGAGACGCTCCTCGTTCATCCGGCATTCGTCGCGAACGGTGGGCTCGCGCACGTGGCGCACAAGCTGGTTGCCGACGGAAAGGTCGAACTGCGTGCGGACGCCGCGAGCAGCGCCGCATTGCAGCGCGCGGGAATCGAGCACAAGCCCGCGATCGATCGCGACTGGGATACCGAGTTCATGGCGTTGGTGATGGCGATTCGCGTGGTGCCGTCGGTCGAAGCCGCGATCGATCACATCGCGGAGCACGGCTCGCATCACACGGCGTCGATCGTGACCAACGACCGGTCGCACGCGGAAAAGTTCCTTCGCGAAGTCGACGCAGCGTGCGTGCTCTGGAACGCATCGACGCGTTTCAACGACGGCGGCGAACTCGGGCTCGGTGCCGAGATCGGCATCTCGACCTCGAAGATGCACGCATTCGGTCCGATGGGACTGCGCGAACTGACCGCCGAGAAGTTCGTGGTGTACGGCGACGGGCAGATTCGCGGCTGACGGAAAGGGATCGGATGTCGTTCACGCTCGCGACCTACAACACGCTGGATCGATTCGAAGCCGCGCGCCTGGCAAGCGAGTTGCCGCTGGTGCCGGGCATTTCGCCCGAGCAGGCAGCCGTCGCGACGACCGTGACGGCCGAACGCTTGTATCGCGCGAAGGTGACCGCCACCGCGGGTGCGGTGCGGCGGCTCGATGCGGACGTCATCGCGTTCCAGGAAGTGCAGAGCGCCGCGGTGCTCGAAGACGTTCGCGCGTTGCTTCCCGCGCGCAACGGTGCGCCCGCCGGCGGATATCTCCCTGCGATCGCGGGTCCGAGCGATCGGCGCGGCATCGCATGCGGAGTGCTGTCGCGCTTCCCGATTCGTTCGGTCACGCATCACGCCGACACGAACCTTTCGTTTCCCTCACTCGTCGAAGGCGATCCGATGCCTTACGCGGGTCGACTCGGCACACGACGCGGCGTGCTCGAGGTCGTCATCGAACTCCCCGACGGAACCCCTCTTCACCTGCTCGTCGTGCACTTCAAGTCGAAGCTCCCGTCGGCGCTCGAGCGAGCCGACGGCACGAAGATTCCCGTCGTCACGATGCGCGATCTGATCGAAGGCGAAGTACGCGCGGAGATCGCACGCTTGTCCGAAGCGTTGCATCTCCGTTCCGTGGTCGACCGGCGCCTCGACGAGAACCTCGGGATTCAACTGGCTGTCGCCGGTGACATGAACGACACGCCCGAATCACTCACGGTCCGCGCGATTCGTGGCGACGACGTGGCCGCGATGCGGGCGGCCTATCTGCAGACCCTCCAAGGCCAGGCGTATCCGCTGGCCGGGCGCGCGCTGCACTCGTGCATCAACGGCGTCGCCTCGCCGCGCCGGCAGACCATCGAATGGCACGGGATCCCCGAGACGATCGATCACATCCTCGTGACCGACACGCTCTGGACACGATTCCGTCGCGCCGAAGTGCTGAACGAACGACTCGGCGACATCAGCGCCGCACTCGGACCGACCGAGAACGCGGCGCTCGAGAGCGACCATTCGCCCATCGTGGCGACCTTCGTCTGAACTATACTTCGCCCGTGGAAGCGGGCGTGTACGACGGCATCGAGCACCTCTACACGCTCGATTCGTGCATCGGCCGCGGCGCGTTCGGCGAGGTCTTCCGCGGAACGATTCGCGCAACCGGGGAGCCCGTCGCGATCAAGCGAATGCTCCGCCGCGTCGAAGATCCGTTGGTGGTCGAGCGCTTCGACCGCGAGGCACGACTGCTCGCGCGCGTCGACAGTCCGTACGTCGTTCGCTACATCGATCACGGCACCGATCGCGAGGGGCGGCCGTGTCTCGTGATCGAATGGCTCGAGGGCGAAGATCTCGCGCGGCGTCAGCAGGAGCGTCCGCTCGCGGCGGCGGAGATTCTCGAAGCGACCCGACAGGGCGCGATCGGCCTCGAGAGCCTGCATCGCGCGGGCATCGTCCATCGCGACGTGAAACCCTCGAACTTCTTCGTCTTGCGTGACGGGCCGGGCGTGCGGGTGAAACTGCTCGATCTCGGCATCGCGCGCGATCGCACCGAAGTGGCACTCACGCTCGAAGGCGATCTCATCGGAACGCCGTCGTACATGTCGCCCGAGCAAGCACGCGGCGAGAGCACCATCGGTCCTGCGTCCGACATCTTCTCGCTCGGTGTCGTCGCCTACGAACTGCTCTCCGGGCGGCGTCCGTTCGCGGGGC
>CBIHQZ010000488.1:0-5708 GCA_966212315.1 uncultured Myxococcales bacterium | reverse complement strand
GAATCTCTATTGGCTCACGCGTCGCGAGCGCGCGGTGTCCACGCGGGTGAAGCCGGTGTCTCCGCGAGGCGCGTCGTGATGGCCACGCTGCGACACCTGGCGGCGAATCCGTATGCGGGCGCGGGCCTCGCGTTCGTCATCGCGGTGCTCTTCATCGTCGCGCGTCGTCGCACCTCGCCGTGGCAACCGTGGCGACTCGCTGCGATCGCGCTGTCGTCACTCGTCGGCGCGACCGGTCTCTGGCTCGGCATCGAGGGCTACGACTGGCGCTTCGTGCGCGACCTCGTTCGCTTCCAGCAACCGCTGTTTCTCGCGTTCCCCGCACTCGTCGCGATTTTCGCGCTGTGGCGCATGCAGCGCCTCCCCACCGGCATCACGCGCGGCCGTCGCATCGTGATGGGGCTCTGCGCTTCGCTCGCTGCACTGTGCGCGGCGCTCGCGGTCGCCGGCCCGGAGTGGGGTCATCCGATCGACCGGCTCACCGTCGTGCTCGCCATCGATCGCTCGCGCAGCATGGAGCTGGTCGGCAATGCGACCGCGCGCGTGCACGAAGAAGAATCACACGCGGTTGCGAGCATGCGCGACGACGACCGCATCGCACGCGTGGTGTTCGGCGCCGAAGCTGCGACCGAAGATCCCGCCCATCCACGCGCCGCGGTGGCGAGTGCACAGGACGTCGCGGTCGGCGCGGACGGCACCGACGTGGGCGCTGCGATCCGTCGCGCACTCGCGGAGATCCCCGACGAGAGCGCGGGGCGCGTGGTGCTGGTGACGGACGGCGCCGCGAATCGTGGCGATGCGCTCGGCGCGGCAGCGGCCGCGAGCGCGAGTGGCGTACCGATCGACGTGGTGCGACTCGAGCAGCGACCGCAGCCGAACATTCGTCTCGAAGCGGTGCGAGCGCCGATCGCCGCCGATGAGGGCGAGGCATTCGACCTTCGCGTGGTGACTCGTTCCAACGCGGCGACCGATGTCGACGTGCGCGTGTCGATCGACGGCCAGGTGGTGCAGCGAGGCCGCGCGCACATCGAAGCCGGCGAAGACGTCGTCACGCTGCGACAGACCGCACCGACGTCGGGTCTTCATCGTTACGAAGTCGACGTCACGCCGACCGATCCGCACACCGATGCGATCGTTCAGGACAACCGCGCGGGCACATTCCTTCGTGTGCGCGGTCCTTCGCGAGTGCTCGTGCTCGAAGGCGATCCCGGCCGCGCCAGCCCGCTCATCGACGCGCTTCGCCAGGCTGCGTTTCGCACCGAAGAACGCAGCGCGGCCTCGTTCCCCGAAGACCTCGCCGCCCTCGCCTCGTACGACCTCGTCGTTCTCTCCGACGTCCCCGCGCGCGATCTCACGCCCGACCAGATGAGCCAGATGGCGACGTACGT
The DNA here is from genome assembly GCA_966212315.1 of uncultured Myxococcales bacterium. GTDB lineage: Bacteria > Myxococcota_A > Polyangia > Polyangiales > CBIHQZ01. The sequence goes on along the minus strand of CBIHQZ010000488.1, from coordinate 4,320 downwards.
GCGCGATCTCGGCGGCGGCCTGCTCTTGATGGGCGGCGACCGTTCGATGGGCCCCGGCGGGTATTCGCGCACGCCGATCGAAGAGATCTCGCCGGTGGCGTTCGACATGCGGCAGGAGCGCCGGCGCGCATCACTCGCACAAGTCATCGCGATCGACTTCTCGGGCTCGATGGCGATGACGGTCTCCACCGGGCAGACGAAGCTCGCGCTCGCGAACGAAGCCTCGGCGCGCAGCGCGATGTTGCTCGGTCCCGGCGATCGACTCGGCGTGATGCACGTCGACACCACGCCGCACTGGACGATTCCGATTCAGCCCATCGGCGGGCAGAACAACGTCCAGTCGATCGTCGAACGCATCCGCGCGGTGGGACCGTCGGGCGGCGGCATCATCATTCCGGTGACCCTCACCGAGGCGTATCGCGCGCTCGGTCAGCAGAACGCGAATCTGCGGCACCTGTTGCTCTTCGCGGACGGCTCCGACAGCGAAGAGATCCAAGGGCAGTGGCAGGTCGTTCAGCAGGCGTTCCGTCAGGGCATCACGACGTCGGTGGTGTCGCTCGGGCGCGGCAGTGACACCCCCGAGCTCGAGCATCTCTCGCGCGAAGGACACGGGCGCGTCTATCTTGTCGAAGACGCGATGCGGCTCCCCGCGGTGTTCGCGCAAGAGACCGTGCTCGCGGCGCGCAGCTCGATTCGCGAGGAACCTTTCCGTCCCCACGTCGCGGCTCCCGACACCGTTACGCGCGGCATCGACTTCGAAGCGGGTCCCGCGCTGCGCGGATGGGTGGTGACGATTCCGAAGCCGCGCGCATCGATCCTGCTCACCGGCGTCGACAACGATCCGATCCTCGCGACCTGGCAGATCGGCGTGGGACGCGTCGCTGCGTTCATGTCCGATGCGAAAGACCGCTGGGGTCAGGACTGGCTCACCTGGCCCGAAGCGCCGCGGATGTGGGCCGAACTCGCGCGCTCGATCGCGCGCCGTGCCGATCCGTTGGTGCGTGTCGACGCGGACACCGTGGGTGGCGTGCTGCACGTGCATGCCGATGCGCGCACCGCCGATGGCTACGCTGATTCGCTGCGTCGATTGACCGCGCGCGTGACGGGACCCGATGGACGCGTGCGTGAACTCGCGCTCGATCCGGTCGGCGCGGGAACGTACGGCGCGGATCTCACCCTCGATCGACCCGGTGCCTATGCACTCGGTGTGCGCGACGATCCGACGTCGGCGATCGTCGCCAACGGCGGCGCGATTCTTCTCGAAGGCGAAGAGCTGCGTCCGCCGACCGATCCGCAACTGCTCGAGCGCGTGGTGTCGATGACGGGCGGGCGCATGCGCGGATCACTCACGGATCTGTTCAACGATCGCGTCGGGCTTCGTCGCGCGTACACGCCGCTCACGCCGTTCTTGATGTACGCGGCTGCGGCACTGATGTTCCTCGCGTTGCTCGCGCGCCGGCTCGCGATGCCCGATGCGGTCTCGCGCTGGCTCGATGCGCGCAGTGCCGCGGCGAAGCGCGTGGCGCGGGAGCGTTCGCAGTCGTCGGTGGCGGCGGAGACGACGGTGGGTGCGCTGGTGGCGCGGCGCCGTGAGGCGAAGGAAGCGAAGCCGGCGGCGAAGAGCGGTGCGAGTGCGAGCGTGCCGAGTGCGCCGACGTTCGTGCCGCCCGCGGTGACGCCGAGCGCGACGCAGTCGACGGTAGCGCCGAAGCCCGCGGCGAAGCCGGCGGATGCGGCGCCCGCGGAGCCCGCGAAGCCGCAGGGCACGGGGTCGTCGAATTTGGATGCGCTGTTGGCGAAGAAGCGGTCGCGAAAGTAACTCGCGCGGCGGGCCAACGGGCCGCCGCTGACATCGAGCGACCCCTGCCTTCGCAGGGTCTATCCGCTGACTGGTGTCTTTCGCGCGTGCGCAGCGGGTCGACGCGGTTCGCAGACCCCACGCCACGCTCGCCCGAAGCGTCCGCGCCGCCATTACGAATGCGCGCAGCGCGTCCGGTTCGGGCTCTAGTTCTTGCCGGCCTCGCTGCTGCGAGGGCGGCCGGAGTCGCATTTCGCCGCGGGAAGTGCGCTCACTCCGAACGCTTTCGCGCCAGCGAAGCCGGTACAGAGAAGAGCCTGGACCGGAGGCGCCGAATGCCGCGCGGACGACAGTCGCCTACGCTCCAGGCGCCGTCGACCCGTTCACATCGCGCGCCCCGCGCCTCCCTCACTCACGCTCTTTCGCGTCGTGCTCCGCGATCACGCGATCCGCCGCGCGCTCCTGCTCGCGCAGCTTCTGCTGCGCCCGCGGCGAATCGACCGGGATCATCGCGGCGGAAGCGCACACCGTGCACTGCGGCGCGGCCGGACCCGCGAACAGGATGTCGAACAGCACGGGGAGGATCGAGAACGCCGCGATCCACCACATCTGCGGCTGGAACTTCCACACCAGCAGCGCGGTCGTCGCGGCAAGCGCGATCTTGCCGCCGTTCCTGCTGATCACCCCTGCGGGCTGTCGCGGGGTCCCAGCGGTGCCACAAGTGAGACAGAACAGTTTGTGCGCGTCGCTCATGAGTGAACGACATGCTACCCGCTCCGCCGCACGCGTCGAGATTCACCACGACCGGGCGCACTCGCTCAATGCACGACGCGCAGCGCGTTGCGTACTTTCAGCAGATCCTGCCCGTCGGGCGTCCACCATGTTCGCAGCGGTGCCACGTCCGCATCGGTCACTTCCGTCGGCGTCGAGTACAGCGTCAGCGCCGACGTGCCGTTGTGTCGATCGACGACCCAGATGCCGTACGTCTGCGCGGCCACCGCGACGCGCCGTCCGATCTCGGATGTGAGATTCAGTGTCGCGAGATCGACCGAGTGCGGAATCGCGAGATGCGTGCCCATCGGAATGCTGCCGGCGTACGTCGATGCGCCGTTGCCATCTTCCGCGACCGCGATCGGGAAGACCGGTCCCGATCGCAGCTGTGCGTTGAGCAGCGAGCACGCGAGCGCGTGATCGATGACGGCACCGGGACGCATGTCGGCGCCGCGCAACAAGCCACCTGCCGCGGATGTCCACGCTGCGCGAATGCCCGCAGGCAGCGGCCGTCCGCCTGCACCGCCTGTCGGGTCACCCGCGCCGGATCCGTGCAGTGACGTGGGCACGCCGTTGGTCGCGGTGCGCATCGCGCCGGTGCCGGTCAGCTGCCAGAAGTCGTAGACCATCCCGGCCGCAGGATCGATCACGGTGATCGTTCCGTCCGTCCCCGCGGGTGGCGCGAGTCCGAGGCCGGTGTGCAGCGTGACGCGCCCGGCGGGAACGGTTCCGTAGCCCGCGGGATAGTCGATGGTGACGGCGTCGAGTGCCGGGTCGGTGACGTAGAGAGCGATGCCGTACGCGCCGTTGTTCACCCAGACTTCGGGCGTGCTGCGAAGATCCGCATTGTCGGTGTACTGCGCGTCGGCCGGAATGCGCGCGTTCCACGGACTGTCGGCGGCGAAGGGACGGCGCGTCGGATCGATCGCGTCGCGCGCTGCATCGCTCGCGACCTGCGCATCGTTCGCCGACGATGTGTCGCCGGGCGTCTCGAGTGCGTCGATCGATCCCGCATCCGTCACCGTGGCGTGATCGAACGGCGCATCGACAGCCGCATCGCGTGACGAAGGCGCGGCGCACGCAGTGAAGATCACGACGGTACCGGCGGCGAATCCCGTGCGTTTCATGAGGCCCGACCGTATCGGCTCGAGTTCCCGGCGGGTGAACCCGCGGGCAACGATTCCCAGGCTTCGCCGGCGCGAAGCTCGCCATGACAACGAGCTTCGTTCGACCGCGTGACCACGATGTTTCAATGGCTCATCGCGAGCCTCTCGAAGGTGAGGCTTCGGAGGCGTTGCCGTGGCTTTTAGCCGCCGGGCACTCCTTCGGAGGCGTTGACGGCCACTCCCACTAAGGCACTCCTTCGGAGGAGTTGCTGCGGTCTTACTTCTTGGCGGCGGTCGACGCTGCGGGCTTCGCGTCGGTGGCGGGCTTCGCCTCCTGCTTCGCGCGCCATGCAGCGAGCTGCTTGGTGCGACGGGCCTTCTGACGGTAACGCGAGGTGCTCTTTTGCTGGGAGGACATGGGGCGCGGACCCTACACAAACTCGCAGGGCCGTGCAACCGGCGGATGGCTACTGCCCGGGCTCTTCGATCTGGCGAAGGATGTTCACCAGGTCGTGCGCGATCACGGCACCTCGGCCGTCGACGAGGATGTTCGACAGACCAGCTCGCACCGTCTCGATCGATGTGCGCAGCGCCATCAGCTCACGATCGCGCCCCTCGACCATCTGGCGCAGCGCGCCTGTATCA
>CBIHQZ010000487.1:0-5722 GCA_966212315.1 uncultured Myxococcales bacterium | reverse complement strand
GCCCTTTCCGCCGGCGATGTTCGCGGGCGCGGATCCGGGCGTGACGGCGACGGGCACGTTCGAGTCGAGCGGCATGCCGTTTCCGAGCTTGCCGTTCGCGTTCTGCCCCCAGCACACCATCGAGCCCGCCATGCGGCGCGCGCAATTGAAGGTGAAGCCGGACGCGACGTCGATCGCATCGGTGAGTCCGCTCACTGCGTTCGGCACGAGGGCAACGTTCATCGTGCCGTCGCCGATCTGCCCGAACGCGTTGTCGCCCCAGCACGAAACCGCACCGCTCGCACGCCGCGCGCACGTGTGTTGCGCGCCCGACGAGAGTTGCACCGCGTCGGTCAGGCCGACCACCGGTGCGGGGACGAGCGCGGGCGACATCGTGTTGCCGATGCCGAGTTCGCCCATCAGGTTCGCGCCGAAGCACCACACGCTGCCGTCTGCTCGACGCGCGCAGGTGTGCTCGGCGTACCCGTAGTGATCACCGCCCGCGGCGACTTCGCGCGCATCGTCGATGACCGGCACGAGCGCCGGGAGACTGGTGATCCGTCCGGGCGCGCTCGCGCCCACGAGCCCCGAGCCCCAGTAGTAGAGCGAGCCCGATGCGGTGCGCGCGACGCTGTGATGCCCGCCGGTCGTGACCTGCGCGATGCGCGGGAGCCCGACCAGTTCGCGCGGCGTCTTGTGATCCAGCCCGGTGCCCGAGCCGAGCTGCGAATACGTGTCGTCGCCCCAGCAGACGACTTCGGTCGACGTGCGCGCACACGTGAAATAGCCGCCCGCCGCGAGCTGACGCACGCCGAAGAGCCCCTGCGGGCCGCCGAATACCGAGCCCGTCGCAGGGGTCGCGTCGCCGAGTTGCCCGTTCTGATTCCAGCCCACGCACGACACCCCCGTCCCGCGCTGCACGCACGTGTGATACGGGCCCATCGCGATCCCGGTGGCGTCGGTGACTTCGAGCATCGTCACCGGCGCGCCGATCGCCGAGACCATCTGTCCGTCGCCGAGCTGACCGAAGTAGTCGTAGCCGCTGCAGCTCACCGTGTTGTCGATGTGCCGCACGCAGGTGCCGTACTGCCCTGCCACGACGTCGACCGCATCGGTCACGCTGCCGAAAGCAACCGGCGTCGGATTGGACACCAGCGTGTCGTCGCCGAGTTCGCCGCGATCGTTCGCGCCCCAGCACCACACGGTGCCATCGGCGTAGCGCACGCACGCGTGGCCCCCGCCGACCGCGAGTTGCACCGCGGCCATCGAGAGTGCGACGCGCGTTGCGACGAGATCCGATCCCCAGCACGAGACCGCGCCGGCTGCGTCGCGTTCGCAGCCCATGTTGTAGCCCACGCCGATTTCCGCGGCGCCCGTGATGCCCGCGACCACGGTCGGCACGACTCGCACCGTGTCGCCGCCCCAGCACGAAACCGTTCCCGACGCGCGGATCGCGCAGGTCATCTCGCCGCCCGCCGCGACGTCCGATGCGTCGTGCACCATCGCAACCGCGGTGGGGATCGAACGGTCGGCCACGTCACCGGTGCCGAGCTGCCCGTGATCGTTCGCGCCCCAGCATGCGATGTCGCCCGACGAGCGGAGCACGCACGCGTGCGCATCGCCGGCCGCCAGATCGGTGACGTCGCAGCCGACCATGTCGATCATGCCGTCGCAGTCGTCGTCGATGCCGTTGCACACTTCGACCGGCGGCACGCACGCGCCGAGCGCACAGGCACCGGTGCAGGTGCGTGTTCCGTTGGTGCCGCACGTCGTGGTGCACGCTTCGACCGCGCCCGCGCTGCATGCGAAGCCGTTGTCGCTCGCGCCGTCGCAATCGTCGTCGGCGCCGTTGCACGTCTCGGCGGCCGCCACACAGGTGGACGCCGGCTGTCGCGGTGAAGTCGCCGAGGGGCTCATCGGCGAGGGATTCAGGCCGGTGATTCCGCTCGGTGCGTCGTTGGTCGGCTGCGCGGCGCCGTAGGTCCCGATGCCCCAGCGGTTGCCGTAGCCCGTGCTCGCCTCGAAGCGTCCCTGCGCTTCGATCGCCATCGCGCCGTAGCCGTCGTTGCAATCGAAGTGGTTCTGATGCGCCGCGAAGGGCTGCGCCGGGTGATCGAGTGAAAGTCCGTCGCCGGCGAGCAATCCCGCGGTGGCGTCGTGGATGCAGCGCGTGGCGGTGAATCCGTCACACTGGATTCCGACCAGGGAGCCTCCTGGTGCGACTGCGAGCGCGGCGCCGACGTTGTCGTCGAAGCTGCTGTAGCTGACATCGCTCGCGATCGCGCCACTTGCGACGAACAGCCCTGCACCGCCGTTCGAGCCGAGGATCGCGCCGTGAATCGAAAGCGTCGATCCGGCGCCCGCGAGCGAGATGCCGGCACCCTGATTGCCGATGATCGAGCTGCCGTGTCCGACGAACTGGTCGCCGACGAGATCCATGTCGAGCGCGACGTGCGCGCCGTTCTGAAGTGACAGTCCGATGCCCACGTCGTTCGCGCCGCGGCGAATTCCGGAGAGATCCATCCGCCGTCCGTTGATCGTCGCGCCGTCGACGGAGAGCCCGACGAAGCCGTCGCACTGGATCGACACCTGGTCGATGGTGTTCGCTGGCGTCCCACCCTGGACGAACACGCCGCCACCGGCGTTCTCGGCCACGAGTCCGCGACGCAACGTGAGCGTCGAAGCGTTCGCGCGAATGCCCTCGCCCTCGCCGTCGCGCACGACGACGCTCGAGAGATCGGCGGTGCTGGCAGACGTCATCTCGATTCCGCGAACACGCGAACGTCGGATCGTGACGTCCTGACCGTCGAGCGCCCCTGCGTCGATCGAGACGGCCGTCGATGCCGCGTCGATGGAAACCTGTCGCAGCGTGACGTGGGCACCGGTCTCGGCATGCACCGCGATGTCGGTCGCACTCGCGGCGGTCGACGTGTCGTAACGAAGCGAGAGCCCTCGGAGAGTCAGGTGCGCCGCGCTGCCCCGCACCGCGAAAGCCGTCGTTCCACGGCGCGGACGGAGGGTCGTGCCACCCGATGCGCCCGCACCGAGGATCACCAGATCGGTGCTGACGATGTCCGTGTTCGTGATCGCGTACGCGCCGCGTGCGAGCACGATGGTGCGCGGCGCGGGGAATGCGTTCAGCGCTTCGTCGAGCGTGCGAAGCGGCAGCGCCATCGTTCCGTCGCCGCCCGCGCTCGCACCGGTGCGGACGTACACGACCGGGCTCTGGGCGCCCGTGGTGTCGGGCCAGTCGGTGGTCGCGATCGCGGTGCTCGCGCCGAGCGCGGTGCACGGCGAGGTCCCATCGCCCTGCGGAATCGGCGCTGCGATGTCTTCGGGACACACCGTCGGGGTGTGGATCGGCGCGCGATCGGCGGCCGGGCACGAGCGAATGCCGCTGTCCCCGTCGGTTGCGCTGTCGGTCACGTCGCCGCCGTCGGCGGGACGATTCGGTCCGCAGGAAGAAGCCGAGACGAGTGCCAGCGCTGCCGTAAGAGCGAGCGGGCGACGGAGCTTTTCGTAAGACATCGTGTGGATCCCCGCGCCACACTATCACGCTCCATCGGCTGCCCCGGCGGGGCGCGAAGCTCGTCGCGTCAGATCAGGCGCTGGATCCGACGCACGCTACGGTAGAGTTCCGCGATGGTTCTCGGCCGGCGACGCAACGAAGGCGACCGCATCGGCGCCTACGAGGTCGTGCGGTACCTCGCGAGCGGCGGGATGGGGGATGTCTACGAGGCGCGCGACACGCGCACCCAGGCAACGGTCGCGCTCAAATTGCTAGGCGACAGGGCCCCTCTCGCGGTGGTGCGCTTCGAACGCGAAGCGCGCATCGCGACCGAGTTGCAGCACCCGCACATCGTCGCCATCCACGGTCACGGGCGGGACGACGAAGGGCTTCCGTACATCGCGATGGAATTGCTCCGCGGCGAAGACCTGCACCATCGGCTCGCTCGCGGTCCCATCGATCCCGCCGAACTGGCCACGATCGCGATGCAGGTGTGCACCGCGCTGGATTTTGCGCACTCGCGTGGTGTCGTTCACCGCGACCTGAAACCCGAGAACATCTTCCTCTCGTCGACGGTCGCCCTCGACTCGCCGATCGATGCCCGCGTGCTCGATTTCGGCATCGCGCGCGTCGCAGGCGAACGCGGTCTCACCGTCACGGGCGGCATCGTGGGGACGCTCGATTACATCTCGCCCGAGCAGGCCGGAAGCGCAAAGGACCTCGACTTCCGCACGGACCTCTGGAGCCTCGGCGTCGTGCTCTACGAGTGCCTCGCCGGGCGCGTGCCGTTCACGTCCGAGACCGTGCCGGGCGTGCTCTTTCAGATCCTCCTCGACGATCCTCCTGCGCTCGCGACGATCTGCCCTGATGCGCCGCGCGGACTCGTCGATCTCGTGACGAAGCTGCTCGCGAAGCGTCGCGAAGATCGCCACCAGAGCGCCCGTGCCGTTCACGACGCGCTCGATGCGCTCGGCATCGCCGTGGCGAACGCGAAGTTCGTGGCGGGACCGCCGGTCGTGACGGACGCGAACGCAACCGCGCGCACCATCGTGCCGGACCAGACTTCACCCACGATGCTCAACGTTCCTGCACTCGACTCGAGCGGCGAGTCCGACGACGAGGGCAACGTGGAGAGCCGGCCGGTGTCGGTGGTCTACCTCCGCCACGTGAGGGATGCCCTGCTCGCAACCGATCTCGCGCGGCAGGCGGGCGGCGAAGCGCTGCAGCTTCGCAACGGCGACGTACTCGTGATCTTCGGAATGACGCAATGGCACGCGGACGAAGTCGTTCGTGCGGTGCGATTCGCTGCGTCTGCGGCCCTCGTCGCCGCATGCATCGGCGTCGCGACCGGCAAGGCCGTGCGCGGGTTGCGCCGCACTGCGGGCGTGGCCATCGACGCAGCCGTCGCACTCGCGCAACGCGACGGGATCTCGCTCGACGCTGCGACCACGAGCGCAGTGACCGCGCACTTCGAACTCACGCGCACCGGCGACGGAACGAGCCGGCTCGATCCGCGCGCGCACGTCGATCGCGGCACCGTGCCCGAAGTCGCGCCGCTCACACCATTCGTCGGACGCGATCTCGAACGCTCGTTGCTTCTCGCGGCACTCGACACCGCGAGCGAGTCGCAGCAACCGAGCGGGGTCGTGATGATCGGCGCGCCCGGGCTCGGCAAGAGCCGACTGCGGTACGAAGCGACCACCGCGTTGCTGTCGCGCGATCCCGACGCGACCATTCTTCTCGCGCGCTGCGACGCCGTTCGCCGCGACACGCCGTTCGCCGCGATTCGCGATCTTCTCGCAGACCTCGGTGACAGCGCGATCGATGGCGCGCTCGAGTCGGCGATCCAGCACGCGGGCGGTGATCCGCAAGCCGCAGTCGATCGCGTGCGCGGAACACTCGAGTCCGTTCTGCGCGGCGCGTCCGATCGCAGCGCCGTGGTGCTCGTGATCGACGATGCACAATGGCTCGATGCCTCGTCGCGCGCATCGATCCGCTGGCTGTGCGAGAACGCCAGCGACGTGCCGATCGCGCTGTGGCTGTTCGCGCGACCGGAAGCGCGCGAGGCCCTGCGCGACCTGGTGGCTGCATCGACGACGCACGAAATCGCCCCGCTCAGTGCGGCCGCGAGTGCGGAACTCGTGCGCGCCATCGTCGGCGGCGCCGCGCCGGAGCCATTGCTCGAGCGAGCAGCCGGCCATCCGCTCGCACTCGAAGAGTTCGGCCACGCGTACG
>CBIHQZ010000486.1:0-5728 GCA_966212315.1 uncultured Myxococcales bacterium | reverse complement strand
CGCGCGAGTACGTCGTCGGCTGCGCTTTCGCGCGCCGCTGGCACGGTCACCGTCGTTTCCATCAAGCCTCCCGAACGATCAGCTCTTCGGCGACTTCGACGAAGGCCGCATGATGCGCAGCACGTTTCCGAACTCCGAGAAATCGGCGCGGCGCGACGCGATGAACGAGTCGAGCACCGTCTCCGCGACCGTCGCGAACGAGAGCAGTCGCTTGGCGCGCTCGAGCCGCTCACGCGCTTCCACGGTCGTGCCGCCCTGCCGCAACAGTCCCGCGACCCGTTCGAGCCGCTCGCGCACGGCGACCACGAGGAAACGCTCACGCTCGCTGATGACCTTCGAGATCATCTTCCAGAAGTCGGTCTCCGCTTCGAAGAACTCCTTCCGCTCGCCGGGCCGCCACACGCGCTTCACGACGCCCCAGTGCTGCAGCTCCGACATCGCCATGCTCACTGCACCGGCCGACATCTGCAGACGCTCCCCGAGTTCCGCCGCCGGCAGGATGCCGCCGTCGAGGTAGAGCACCGTCCAGATGCGGCCGAGGGCTTTGCGAAACCCCCAGTGCTCGATCACTTCGCCGATCGCGTCGGCGGCCAGGAGTTCTGCTTCGCGGATGTTCTCTTGAGTACCCATCTTGAACTTTCAGAACGAGTTGAAAGATCAATAGCGGCTGCGGCTCGTCCGGTCAAGAGACGAGCCGGCTCGCAATACGCCGCGCCGCGTTGACCCTCGATGCGTGCGCCTCTCAAACTGCGTGCGTGACGCAGCCTCGCTACACTCCCGCCGATCGCGATCTCGATCGCGCGCTGCTCTTCAACTTCCTGATCCACGGTGCTGCGCTCCTCACGATGGCGGCGTTCCTGCTCCCCGCCCTCCCCGGTGGCGCCGGGATCCCAGACGCGTCGCGCATCGAGTACATCGCGCGGCATCCGTGGCTATTCCGCCTCGGCTGGCTCCCGTGGCAGCTCTGCGCGCTGGCCGATCTGCTTCTCGCGGTCGCCATGGTGCGCGTCGCCTGGCTCTCGCGCGCGGGCTCCATTGCGGTGCTCGCACTCACGGTCTGCGCGGTGATTCCCGACCAATACGCGGAGTTCGCATGGGTGACGCGGGGCGTGACGCTCGCGCAATCGGGCAACGCGACTGCGTACCTCGCGTTCGAGCGAAGCATCTTTCCGCTCACGGCAGGCTGGGGCGCGCTCTTCTACACGCTGGCCGCGCTCGGATGGACCTGGTGCTTCGCGCGCGCAGGAACGTGGTCGCGCCTGCTCTCTTTGCTGTCGGTTCTGCTGTGGTCCGCGATGTTCCTGGCCGCGACGTCACCACTGCTCCCGATCGCGATCCGCCCGTCGTCCGCCACGATCGCCGCGGTCAACGCCGTCGCATTCGCGATGCTGCAACTGTGGCTCGGTCTCGTGGCCGAAGAAGTCTTCCGTCGCCATCGCCCGTACGAATCGCACGGACGACTCGCGCGCTGGCGGCATCCTTCGAACCATGTGCTCGCGCGGCTCGCGGATCTCGTCGCCAACAGTCGGCTGCTCGGCGCGATCCTCGAACCGCTTCCCGAATTCGCGATGGTCAGCGACATCCGCGACGTCGTGTACGTGAACTATCTCGTTCCCGCGGAACGCCTTCTCTCGCTCGTGCCGCACGGACTCGAGCTGCAGCGCCTCGGACCGAACGGCGAGTACGCGCTCTTCACCTTCCTCACGTTTCGCCACGGGCACTTCGGCTTTCGAGTGATGGGACCGCTCCGTCGCCTCATGCCTTCGCCCGTGCAGTCGAACTGGCGCATCCATGTCCGTGACCCGCGCACCGGCACACTCGGCATCTATTTCGTCACCAATGCGGTCACCGCGGTCGGCGCGGCGTTTCCCGCGCGCCTGCTCACCGAGGGGATGCCGATGCACGTGCTGCGCGCCGGCGATGTCACGCGCGCAGACGATGGCGCGCTTCACGTGTCGCTCGATCCCGGCGCCGGAAGCGCGCCCGATGCCGACGTGAAGCTTCGTCCCGCGGACGCGCTCGCGTTTCCCGACGACACCTGGCGCGCATGCTGGAGCGACTACCGCGCGTTCCTCGCCTACTGCGTCCCGCAGGACCGCGCGATGTCGACGCAGCCTCTGCGAGCGCGCATTTCGCGGCAGGAGATCCAACTCGGCATTCCGCTCGATGCCTGCGAACCGATGACCGGTGCGGTGATCTCGCGAGCAGCACACGCGATCGTCGGTGATGCACCGCCGTTCTGTTTCCGCGTGGCGGCAGTGCAATTCCGCTTCATCGCGGAGGCACACGACTCGATGCGCGATGCCGCGTGATCAACGCGTTCCGCGGCGTCGCCAGATGACCGCGTCGACGATGTAGTGGTGGAAGTTCACCGCCTGGATCAACACCAGGAACGGTGTCGGATTCGTCCCGGTGCGATGCGTCGTGACGAAGATCGCGCCGAACAACACGGTCGCGAGCGCGCCGCACGCCGCGAGAAATCGAACACTGCGACCCGGAGCCGCGATCCACGCGAACGCCGGTGCATCGCGATCGACACCGCCCTCGTAGCTGCGCCGATTCTGCGACCACACGAACCCGAGGTATTGCGTGTTGTGCCAGACGTTCACCACCAGCCATCCGATCGTGAGATCGCGGATGACCACGTATCCGAGCGTGAACATCGCGACGTGCAGAAGGACGTACAGGGTGCGGTCGAAGCGCGCGTCGCTCGGCTCACGCGCGAGTGAGGACACCGCACGCACGCTCCACGCGACGAGACATGCCCCGGCCACTGCACCGACGGACACTGCGACGAAGGGCGGAATCGTCGGCAACCACAGGGGGCTTCCGAGAAACGAGCCGGGAGCTTCTGCGCAGCGAACCAGCACGCCCGCGAGCGACGAGAGATAGATCACCGCCGAGCCGAGACGATCGGTCCGGATGCCGGCGCGATGCCCGAGCGCGCGATCGATGCCGTAACTCTGTCGCGTGTAGTGGAACGACTGCCACGCGAAGTAGGTCGTGTTGAGCGCGGCGATGCCGCCGACGTGCACGAGTCCCGACGCGAGGCCGAGCGCCGCGAAGGGAACGGCGAAGAGCAGCACTCGATGCTCGCGGACGGCGCGGCGCGAGAACGCGATGCGAGTGAACGTCGAGGCCACGTGGGGGAAGCTGAAGAGCCAGAGGTCGACCGCGAAGATCGCGTACACGATCGAAGGGCGCATCCACGCGAGCGCGCCCGCGACGAGTGCCAGCGCGGGGAGCGCGAAGAGAAAGAACGCATCGAAGCGCAACGCGGGATGAGCGCGATGCGACGGCGTGGCGATCGCGCTCGGCATGCCGTTACGTGGGCGGCGCCGGAGTCGGAGGAACGGGCATGGGCGGCGGCGGGGGCGTGGGCTGACTGACTGGCACGGGATACGGCGACGGTGCCGGCGCGTCGGCGCGGGCCGTGATCCAGAAGACCATCCCGCCCGCCATCAGCAGCACGATCAGCGCAGCGAGCGCGGCGACGATGACCATGCGATTGCCGCCGCTGCGCGTCGTCGGCACCCCGAGTTGCGCCCGCATCGCGTCGTTCTCGCGACGGAGTGAATCGTTCTGCTGGCTCAGCGAGTCGACGTTCTGTTCGAGCTTCGCTTTGTCGCGCTGGAGCGCTTCGTTCTGTGCGTGCGCCGCGTCGCGTTCGTCTCGGTACGTGCTCATGTGAATCGCTCCCGTGGGTACGAAGACACCGGTCGGTCGGAGTCCTTGGCTGCGTTCATTCGGCGCGCGTCACAGCGCCATCGAGGAATGCGATCACGTCGCGCGTGACTTCGTCGCGATTGGTCTCGTTGAACACTTCGTGCCGCGCGTTCGGATAGAACTTGTGCGACACGCGCCGCAGACCCGCAGTTCGGTATGCACCGAGCAATTGTTGCAGCCCCTTGGTGCGATCGCTCACCGCGTCTTCGCTGCCAGCAATGACGAACACGGGAAGCGACTTCGGCACGCGGCTCTGAAGGGCAGGATCCGCGAGCGGTCCGAGGGCATCGAGCAGATCGACCCACATCTGAGTGGTGCACTTGAATCCGCAGCGCGGATCGGCGGCGTACTTGTCGACTTCTTTTTCGTCGCGCGAGAGCCAATCGAATGCCGTGCGGTTCGGTTTGAACTTCTTGTTCCAGTCATCGAACGACAACGCGGTGAGCAGATTGCTGCGCCCGTGCGGCCCGAGCCGCATGCGCTCGATGCGCGCGACGAGCTTCCCCGCGGCCGCGATGGCTGGCGGCTTCCCGTTCGATCCCGAGAGCACCACGGCCGCAAGTTGGTCACCGATCTCGGCGATGGCCTGCTGCGCGAGAAACGAACCCATGCTGTGCGCGACGAGCACCACCGGCTTGCCCGGATGACGTTCGGCGGCGCGACGAATGTGCAGCTTCAGGTCGTCGACGACGGTTCGCCATCCATCCTTCGCCGTGAAGAACCCGAGGTCGGCGTCGGTCTTCGCGGTCTTGCCGTGGCCGCGATGATCGTCCGCGTACACTTCGTAGCCCGCAGCCACGAGCGCTTCTGCAAGGCGTGCGTAGCGTCCGGCGTGCTCGGCCATTCCGTGGGCGATGTGCACGATCGCTTTCGGCGGCGCGCCTGTGTCGGATGACCAGTGATAGACGTGAAGTGCAACGCCGTCGCGCGCTTGAACCGTGAGTTCTTCGGTCTGCATGCCGGCGAGAGCGTACTGCGCTTCGACGCGGCTTCCATCACGCGATCGTACGCGCGCGCGGCTCGGCGCTTGTTTCCCCGCGTCTCGATCGGCGAGCATGTCGCAATGGCGTCAGTGCCCCGCGTGTTCGTGCTCGGCGGTTTTCAGAGCGACTTCGCGCGCAACCTCGCCCGTGAAGGCGGCGACCTCGCCACGCTCACGCGTGAAGTCGTGATGGGAACGATGGAAGGCGCGGGCGTCGATGAGTCGCACATCCAGGCGATTCACGTCGGCAACGCATTCGGCGAGTTGTTCGCGGGACAAGCGCAACTCGGCGCGATGCCTGCCACGGTGGTGCCCGGGCTCTGCGAAGTGCCCTCCTCGCGGCACGAAGCGGCGTGCGCATCGGGAAGCATCGCAGTGCTCGGCGCGATGGCCGACATCGAGTCGGGTCGATACGAGTGCGTGCTGGTGCTCGGTCTCGAGCAAGAACGCAACGTGCCCGGCGACGTCGCCGCCCGCCATCTCGGGGCCGCCGCGTGGATCGGCTACGAGGGAAACGACGCGCGCTTTCTCTGGCCGCACATGTTCTCGCGGCTCGCCGACGAGTACGAATCACGATACGGGCTGCGCCACGAGCATCTGGCCGCGATCGCGCGGAAGAACTTCGACAATGCACGCCGCAATCCGCTCGCACAGACGCGGCGCTGGTCGTTCGAGTCCAAGAGTTTCGCGGCCGACGACACGACGAATCCCATCGTCGAAGGGCGATTGCGACGGCAGGACTGTGGCCAGGTCACCGACGGCGGCGCGGGGGTGGTGCTCTGCTCGGAAGCGTTCGTGCGATCGCTCGGACGCGATGCGCAAAGCACGCCATTCATCGCGGGGTGGGGTCATCGCACCGTGGGGCTCTCGCTCGACGAAAAGCTCGCGCGCAGCAAAGACGATACGTACGTGTTGCCGCATGTCCGACGCACGCTGCTCGATGCGATTCGGCGCGCCGGACACGCCGGCATCGACGACCTCGATGGGCTCGAAGCACACGATTGCTTCACGGTCACCGAG
>CBIHQZ010000485.1:0-5729 GCA_966212315.1 uncultured Myxococcales bacterium | reverse complement strand
GGTGCGGGCGGGATCGCAGCCGGTGGCAACACGACGTGCGTTCGCACGCGCGACGGGAGCGGATTCTGCTTCGGCCGCAACGGTGAATCACAGTTCGGCGACGGCACATCGAACGACAGCAACCGTCCCGCCGCGAGCGGCGCGATTCGCAACGCGCAGGCTTTCGCACTCGGCGGTCTGCACGGATGCGCGATCGATTCGAACGGATCGCTCCGTTGTTGGGGCTCGAACACCGAGGGCGAGATCGGAGACTGCACCTCCAACGATCGCTCGGCGCCGGTGGACATCGACGGCGTCGCACCGGTCGCGGCCATCGCGCTCGGACGTCTGCACTCATGCGCGACGCGAGTCGGCGACGGCGCGGTCTTCTGCTGGGGGAGCAACACGCGCCGCGAACTCGGCGTCGACACGCGCGGCACCCGATGCGCCGACCCGAGCCTGGCGATGAACGCCTTCGCGCCCGTTGCAGTCCCGATGCTCACCGGCGTCGTGTCGCTCGCGCTCGGGGGCCATCACACCTGCGTCGCGCGCAGCGATGGAAGCGTGTGGTGCTTCGGATCGGATCGATACGGCGAGTCGGGTCTCTGCGACGGCCTCGATGTCCGGATCCCTGCGCGCATCCCCGGCATCGACGATGCGATCGCACTCGCCGCAGGTGAGTCGCACACATGTGCGCTGCGTCGAAACGGCGAGGTGGTGTGCTTCGGAAACAACGAAGACGGCCGCCTCGGCGATGGAACGAACGTGTCGCACTCGTTCGCCTCGACCGTGGTGTGGTAGCCGCGCGGCTTCGCGCGACCATGCTGGTTTCGACGCTTTCCGAAGGTGAATTCTGCCCTCGTTCGAACGTATCTTCTCTCGTGCGCCGTCACGATGCCGGCGCTTGCCCCGGAGCACTCGCATGGCGCGCACACCCCTTGTTCACTCCCTCGTATTCGTCGCGACGCTCACGGCAGCCGCGACGGCGCATGCACAACGCGCGCAGGTGGTCGTCGTCGGGCCGCGTCCGGCAGGGCCTCCGGTCGCAGTCGGTGTTGCGCAGCCGGCGCAACCGATGCAGCCGCCGCGCGGACGTGCCGTGGTGGTTCAGCCGGGTGGCGCCTACGTACCGCAGCCGCCGCAGGGTGGCGTGGTCGTGCAGCAGCCGGGATACGGCTACGGCGGACGTCCGCAGCAAGGGGGCGTCGTCGTGCAACCCGGCTACGTGCCGCAACCGCCGCAGGGTGGCGTCGTCGTACAGCAGCCGGGATACGGATACGGCGGGCGTCCGCAGCAAGGTGGCGTCGTCGTTCAACCGGGATACGTGCAGCAGCCGCCGCAAGGTGGCGTCGTCGTGCAACAGCCCGGCTACGGATACGGTCCGCGACCGCAGGTGATCGTCGCGCAGCCCGGTGGTGGACGACCGATGTTCCCCGGTCCGGCGCGTGTTCCGATGGCACCGCCCGCGGTGCGTGTCGACGCCCCTGCGATGCCTCCGCCCGCCGCGGGATACGTGTGGATCCCCGGCTACAACCACTGGAACGGGGGTTCGTACTACTGGGTCGCGGGGCACTGGGAACTGCCGCCGCAACAGGGCGTCGTGTGGATCGGTCCGCGCACCGTGCAGCGTGGCGGCGCCGTCGATTGGTATCCGGGCTACTGGAGCACGCCCGAGTACGTGCAGAGCTACGTGCCAGAGCAGGGCTACAGCGAGACGCCGTTGCAGATCGGTTCGAGTGTGCAGGGCATGCTGCAGTACGGCGATCGCACGCTGCAGAACGGTGCGCTCGCAAACGACTACCTCGTGACGCTCGCGCCGGGGCAGGCCGTTTCGATCGCGGTGCATGGCGGCCCCTCGTGGACCACGCCGGGCGGGCGACTCGATCCGATGGTGCAGGTGCTCGGCTACAACGGGTACCAGAACGGCGCCAACGAGTACGTGCTCGCGCAGGACGACGATTCGGGTGGCGGCCAGGACAGCCGGTTGATCTTCACCGCGCCGAGTGGCGGCACGTATCGCGTGCGAGTGACGACGTTCGGTGGCGGGATGAACCAGGGCTATTACACGATCAACACGCGCTACGGCGTGCAGCCCTACGGCCTGTAGCGCGAGCGTTGCGAGTCGCCCCGAACGGCGCGAACGGGGCAGACTCGAACCGATCGGTGGACTAGTCTCCGCGCGCCGATGATCCCGCGATACACACCCGCCGAATTCGCATCCCTCTGGTCCGCCGACAAGCGATACGCCACGTGGCTCACCGTCGAACTCGCCGCGTGCGAGGCGATGGAAGAGACCGGCATCGTGCCAACCGGAACGGCTGCGTCGATTCGTGACAAGCAGATCGTCCTCGTGCCCGAACGCATCGAAGCGATCGAAGCGCAGACGCGCCACGACGTGATCGCGTTTCTCACGCACGTGGAAGAACTCGCCGGTGAACCCGCGCGATGGCTGCACCGCGGGATGACCTCGAGCGACGTGCTCGACACCTCGTTCGCACTGTTGCTCCGCGAGTCGGCCGACCTCTTGCTCACGCGTCTGCGCGGCGTGATCTTCGCGCTCCGCAAACGCATCGAGGAGCATCGACGCACGGTGATGATCGGCCGCTCGCATGGCATTCACGCCGAGCCCATCACGTTCGGCCTCGCGCTCGCCGGGCACTACGCCGAGTTCGTTCGCGGCATCCGCCGGCTCGAAGTCGCGCGCGAAGAGATCAACGTCGGGACGATCTCGGGTGCGGTCGGAACGTTCGCGCACATCTCACCCGAGGTGGAACAGCGCGCGCTCGGCAAGCTCGGTCTTCGCTTCGAGAGCGTGCCCACGCAGATCGTGCCGCGCGATCGCCACGCCGCGTTCTTCTCGGCACTCGCCGTGGTCGCAGCCGCGGTCGAACGACTCGCGATCCAAGTGCGACACTGGCAGCGCACCGAAGTGCTCGAAGCCGAAGAGCCGTTCACCGCCGGGCAGAAGGGCTCGAGCGCGATGCCGCACAAGCGCAACCCGATCCTGTCGGAGAATCTCTGCGGGCTCGCGCGCATGGTGCGTGCCTACGCCGGCGCGTCGATCGAGAACATCGCGCTCTGGCACGAGCGCGACATCTCGCACTCGTCGGCCGAACGAATGATCGCCCCCGATGCGACGACGACGCTGGGCTTCATGCTCGAGCGCACGCGGCGTCTGGTCGACGGGCTCGTGGTGTACCCCGAGAATCTGCGAACCAACCTCGAACGCACCAACGGTCTGTGGGCGAGCGAAGCGGTGCTGCTCGCGCTGGTCGAGAGCGGGCTGCCGCGGCAGCAGGCGTACGTGATGGTGCAGCGCAACGCGATGGCGGCATGGCGAGGCGAGGGGAGCTTCCAATCGCTGCTCACGGGCGACGAAGAGATCACCGCGCGCCTCGAAGCCGCGCGCATCGGCGAGGCCTTCTCGCTCGAGCATGCGTTGCAGCACGTCGACGCGATCATCGATCGCGCCCTCGCGCTCGAGCACTGAGCGGAGGCGTTCGACACGGCTCGCGAGGATTCCGGGCGCGTGAACCCGCGGCAACGACTCCGAAGCTTCGCCTACGCGAATCTCGCGGTGACTGCGAGTTGCCTTCGATCTCTTCTGAAGAGAAGACCGGTTCGTTCGATCCGCCATCCAGGAGCCTCACGAACGTGAGGCTTTGGAGGTGTTGCCGTGGCTTCAGCGGTCGGGCTCGGCGGTGAAATGTGTGCCGCGATGGACCGGAACGGAGAGCGACAGGGCGAGGCTGCACACCGCAAGCGTCCTTGCACCGTCGCCCCCCCGCGACTACCGTCCGCGCGCCATGATCGACGAAGCGACGTTGCGCGCAGCGCTGAAGATCCCGCTCGAGGGCACTCACTTCGATTCGCTCGGCGCTCGCTACGAAGGCAAGGTCCGCGACAACTACACGACGCTCGACGGGCGCCGCATCCTTGTCACCACCGACAGGATCAGCGCGTTCGATCGCGTGCTCGGAACGCTCCCGCTCAAGGGCCAGGTGCTCTCGCAGCTCGCGGTGTTCTGGTTCGAGAAGACGCGCTCGATCGCGCCGAATCACCTGCTCGAATCGCCCGACCCGAACGTGATGATCGGCATCGAGTGCGTGCCGCTTCCCGTCGAAGTCGTGGTGCGGAACTACATCACCGGCGTGACCTCGACGAGCATCTGGACCGCGTACAACCGCGGCGATCGCACGTTCTGCGGGCACGCGCTTCCCGACGGCTTGCGCAAGAACGCGAAGCTCCCGCACGCGATCGTCACGCCGAGCACGAAGGCCGAGCACGGTGGACACGACGTGAGCGTGTCGGGCGACGACCTCGTGGCGTCGGGCGTGATCACGCGCAAGGACTTCGACGCCGTGAGCGAGATGGCACTCGCGCTCTTCGACGCCGGCGTGAAGCACTGCGCGGCGAACGGATTGATCCTCGTCGACACGAAGTACGAATTCGGTCGCGCGCCCGACGGACGCATCGTCGTGATGGACGAGATGCACACGCCCGACTCGTCGCGTTACTGGTTCGCGAACTCGTACGCGTCGCGATTCGAAGCGGGCGAAGAGCCCGAGAGCTTCGACAAGGAATACGTGCGGCGCTGGCTGGCCGCGCAGGGCTTCAAGGGCGACGGACCGATCCCGGTGATTCCCGACGACGTGCGGGTCGAAGCGTCGCGGCGCTACATCGAAGCGTACGAGCGTGTCGTGGGCGCGCCGTTCGTCGCGGATCTCCGCGAGCCGATCGCGCGGATGGCCGCGGCGTTGAAGATTGCCGGCTGAACACATCGATTCGACGACACGGAAAGCAGGAAGTGACGATGCGCGCGCGAGTGTACGTAACGTTGAAGCGTGAGGTTCTCGATCCGCAGGGCGAGGCCGTGAAGAAGGGGCTCACCACGCTCGGCATCGACGGCGTGCGATCGGTGCGAGTCGGCAAGGTGATCGACCTCGACGTCGACGGCGAACGTGATGCGGTGCGGGCGAAGCTCGAAGACGCAGCGAAGAAGCTCCTCGCGAACCTCGTCATCGAGGACTACAGCGTCGAAGTCAGCGAGTAGCGGGCGAGGCGACCGTATTTGCGGTACGGTCCGCCATGCTTTTCTCTCGCCGCGGGCCGTGGTGGCTCGCAGCGCTGCTGTTCGGATGCGGTGGTACGTCGTCGAGCCGTGATGGCGGGCGCGATGGATGGGTCTACGACTCCGCGTACGACGTGGCGTTGCGCGATGGCGCATCGAACGATGCCGTCGATGTCGCGCCCTCGGTCGATGTCGTGCTCTTCGATGCCGCTTCTTCCGACGCGGCTGCCGATGCCCCGACCGCGAGCGATGCCGGCAACGGCGCCGCGTGCACGAATGTGGGCGAGCAGTACGCGCGCATCATCCGCGAAGCGCAGAGTTGCCAGACGTCGGCCGACTGCAGCACGGTCGTGTGCGAAACGATCTGCTGCAGCTGTCAGGTCTACGTAAACGGCACGCCAGAGCAGCTCGAGACACTCGCGATGCTCCAGGCGCACTGGACCGAACTGCACTGCGAAGACATCCAGCCATGCGTGCGATACGCGTGCGGCGCGCCCGCTGCGGCCGAGTGTACGAGCGCCGGTCGTTGCGCGACTGTGCGTCGGGGAGACTGACGCGTCCATCACGCAGACCCCTCCCGCGCATCTTCACGTCGTTCTCGCTCGCCCCTCCCCGAACGACACTGCCCGTTGCAAAAATCGCGAGTGTCGTCCGAAGAGGGGCATGCCATGAGCGGTCG
>CBIHQZ010000484.1:0-5735 GCA_966212315.1 uncultured Myxococcales bacterium | reverse complement strand
TCATCGGGTGCTGCGGCATCGGGAGGTACGGTCGCGTCGAGGGCCCCGTCCACCGGCCCCGCGTCCATCGAACCGCCATCACCGTTCGACGTTTCGCCAGAAGCATCGTGCATCGGTCCGCTGTCCGCCGCGCCGCCACCATTGCAGGCAGCGAGCGAGAGAGCGATCAACGACGTGACTGTGCGCGTTCGGTAGTTCATCGCGGCACGATACCCGAAGCGCCGACCCACCCGTCGCTCGAGTGGCTGCCCTCGCGATGGCTCACTCGCCGAACGCCGCCAAGGGTGGTGACGCCGTTCCCCGGCGGCTGTTGTTCTCCCACCTCGCGTCCGCGATTCTGCGGCGCGTACCGCGCGCGGATGCTCGGAACACGCGGCACGGCGGTTGCTCTTCAGCATCGCCATGAACACCCATCGACCGGCACTCGCACTTTGTCTCGCGTCGCTCGCAACCATCGCATCGGCGTGCGCCGCGTTGCCGCCCGATGACGGAACCGATGTCGCCGTCGACGCGATCCGCGACGTGCGGCAGACGATGTCGCGCGTGGTCATCGGCCGCATGTACCAGCACGGCGAATGGACCATCCCGGCAGCCGACGACTATCGCCCGCGCGAGTTCTCGAACCGCGACGATCGCCGCGTCGCGTACGTGTGCGACGCGCTCGCGCCGCTCGAGCCGACGTACGTGAGCGGCCTGGTGCGCATCGACTCCGAAGAGACGCCATCCGACGCGATGATCACCATGTTTCGCCGCGTGAAACGCTGCATTCGCGAACGTGTTCGATCGCATCCGGTGCACTTCGACATCGTGCTCAATGCCGTGCACTACAGCGATCCGCATCTGGTTCGCAGCGCCAATGCCGGCGCCGATCTGCTTCGCCAGCGCCTGCGCACCGCGACCGATGCGTTCCACCCCGACGCGTACTTCTTCGACTTCTTCACGGTGCCGTTCAACAACGACGAACATCCCTGGTATCCCGACGCGATTCGCGACGGGATGGCGTGGATCCATCACAACAACATGCGCGTCGGCGGCAACGTGATGGGGCGGCATCTACCGCCGGGAACGGACTTCGCGGTGCTCACCTCGCGCAACGGACTCGAAGAGGTCCGCGATATCGCGCAATCGCTCGCCGACGAGCACGTCCCGATGCTCATGCACATTCGCAACGACCCGCAAATCGACGGCACCGAGGGGCTGCGCTGGATGCACGACGACATCGACTACCGTCGCGGCCTGCTCGAGTCGCACGCCGAACACCAGAACGACATTCACTACTCGTACATGTATCCGGTGTTCTTCCCGCTCGACGAGCACTGGCACTCCTACGACGCGGTCGCCGACGGCAACATGCTCGATCGCATCGGCTCGCTGATGGATCGCTACAACGCGAACTGAGTGCGGACTTCGCCCCCACCGCCTGGTGGGGGAACTCTCACCACCCTCCCCGCGCTCCGCCCTTTGCCGCAGTTCTTCCACGCAAAACACCGCGTTCCTCGTTCGGCCCGTGCCGTGCACTGCTCCACCGCGGAGGCGCACGACCCATGGGAACTCGCACGACGAACACGACGCACTCGACACGCACCCGCAACACGATCGCGGCGTCGCTCGCCGCTGCGCTGATCACGCTCCCGATGCTCTCGGGTGCTGGCACTTCGCGCCTGTGGGGCCGCGCGGGAGAGCAGTGGGAACCGCACGGACGGCTGCCGGACTTCTCGTACGCGGGGTATCACGCAGGTCGTCGCGACATTCCGAATCCGCCGGTGGTGGTGAACGTGGTGCGCGATTGCGGCGCGCGTGGAAACGGCGATGCCGACGACACCGCGGCCTTCCGCTGCGCATTCGATCGCGCGCGCGACGGTGCGATCTATGTCCCACCGGGGCGCTACCGACTTCGCGATCAGCTTTCGTTCGATCGCAGCAACGTCGTGTTGCGTGGGGCAGGCCGCGAAGACACGACGCTGATCTTCACGCGCAGCCTTGCCGAGGCGGCGGGCTTCAACGCGCAGGACGACGATCCGAGCCTGTCGAAGTGGAGCTTCGAAGGCGGAATGATCACGTCGTCGGGCGGACGCCATCACGGACACACCGCCGTCGTCGCGCGGGCGTCTCGAGGCGACACGTGGCTTCGCCTTCGTAGCAGCGACGGCATCCATCGCGGGGACACCGTGATCCTGCGAATGGAAGATCACGGCGGCAGCCATTCGCTCTCGCGCGAACTCTACGGTGGCCAGGCGACGGGACGCGCACCGGGCGAGGCGTACTTTCCGGTGCGCATCGCGCAGGTCGATGGCGATCGCGTGCAGCTCGATCAGCCGTTGCGATTCGACGTCGACACCGACTGGAACCCGCATCTCGATGTGTACGACGCCATCAGCGAGATCGGGATCGAGAACCTCACGATCCAATTTCCGCGCACTCCGTATCGCGGTCACCATCAGGAGCGCGGCTACAACGCGATCGGGTTTCCGCGGCCGCTGGTGTTCGACGCGTGGATCAGCAACGTCGCGATCGAGAACGCCGACAACGGGATCCTCGTCGACGACGCTGCGCGCGTCACGGTGCGCAACGTCGTGCTCCGCGGCGATCGTCCTGGCCATGCCGCGTATTACGCGTGGGAATACGCACAAGGGCATCACGGCATCACAGCCGGGACGAGCACGCTCGTCGAGAACGTCACGGTGAACATGAACTTCGTGCACGAACTCACGGTCGTCGAAGGCACCAGCGGCAACGCGTTCGTCGACATCGACGGCGACCACGGCCTCTCGCTCGATCACCACGGGGGAGCGCCGATGGAGAACTTGTTCTCGCGCATTCATCGCGGCGTCGACTGGCATTGCGGTGGCGGTGCGCGCTGGCCGGAGTCGGGTGCGCGCGGAACGTTCTGGAACTTCGACAACACCATCGATCCGCCGCCTTGGGCCGAGATCCAGACCAACGTGATCGGTCAGATCGCAGGGAACGACGAGCGACACACCGACCACGCGCAGTGGTTCGAAGACATCGGCAACCTCGAGCCCGGCAATCTGTATGCAGCGCAGTTGCAGCGACGTCTCGCGATCGAAGATCAGGACACCGCGTTCGCCGACGGACCGTTCGGACGGCGTCGTCACTGGCACGAGAATCGTGACGATCGCTGGGCCACGATCCGCGACAACGGTGATTACCGCTACTGGCTCGCGAGCACGGTGTTCGAGCAACGCGACGGCGATCGCCTCGGCGAACTGAGCATCGCGGACAGCGATCGATTCGAACACGCGAGCATTCGCGCCCGTGCGCGTTCGTTCGAAGACCTCGCGCAGAACGAACATGCGGACTTCGCGCTCGTGCTCGGCCATCGCGACGATCGGAACTACTGCTACGCGCTCTATAGCCATGCCGACGGTGAGTCGGGGATCTTCGCGGTGACGAACGGCCGCGCGCAACGTGTGGCGCGAGCCGCTGGCCGACTGGTGCGCGACGAATGGTCGCGCGTCGAGTTCCGGCGCACTGCAGACGCGGTGGAGATGCTGCAAGACGGCGCAGTCGTAGCCCACGCGAATGCGAGCACATGCACCGGCGGGCACGTGGGTCTCGGATCGCTCGACGACAGCGCCTACTTCGACGACGTGGCGATCGAGTCGGACGATGCCGGCGGATCGATGCCGATGGCGCTCGTCGCGGACGGTTTGCGCGAAGTGCCGGTGGGTGGACTCGATCCGGACCACACCGTTCTCGATCTCGACCCGAGCGATCGCGGCGAAGCCGACGACGGCATCGCACGGTTCGACGGCGACAGCTCGGATCCGAACGACGACGTCGATCCGAACACCACCGCACCCACGCCGGTGGATGCGCCGATCGCAGCGACGCGCGGTGTGTCATGCGCGGTGTCGCAAGGCACGGCGGGTGCAAACGCCGACGTCACGGCGCTGGGCGCGATGATCGCGGCACTCGCGGTGTCGCTCACGATCGTTGCGCGCCGTTCGCGACGATGACGAAGAGAGCGCTCAGCGCGCGGGGCCGACCTCGATGACGTTCGAAGGCTGCGCCCCCGTCTGTGTCGCGAGGATCGCCCCCGTCGCCGCCGCGCCCGCCACGATCACCGCCGCGCCGATCCACAGCCACGGTCGTCGATACACCGGAGTGTCCTCGGCGAGCCGTATCGACAGGGCGCGCTGTTGATGCGCGCTCAACACGATCTCGCTCGCGAATCGCTCGCGACCGGGGGCACTGACTTCCACGCGATGACCGCCGGGCTCGACCTGCCGCGTGACGGGCGGCGCACCGAGTGACACGCCGTCGAGCGTCACGCGCGCGCCCGGGAGCGACTGGTTCACGGCGACGGTCAGGGTCGCCGCAGCGCTCGCACTCGCGAGACGAAAGCGCATCGGCAACCGCGCGCCCGGAGCGATGGTGAAGCGCTCACGCAAGGGCACGAATCCCTCGAGATCGAGTTCGATGCGATGCGGGCCTTCGAGCAGCGCGACCGGCTCCGCGAGCGGCGTGATTCCCAGTGCGCGTCCGTCGATGCGAGCGGTTGCACCGAGCGGAAGTGTCTCGAGCGTGAGCAGCGCGGTCGACCGTCGCAGGAACGCGATGGTGTCGCGCACGGACGAAGCACGCTCCCGGCTCACGTCGTTGCCCGACAGCGCGAGGTACTGCTCGTAGGCGGCGATCGCTTCGCGCGGGAGCCCGGCGGCGCGGTAGGCCTGCGCGATGTTGAGCACCACGATGGCGCGCGGACGAAGCGCGAACGAAGCGCGAAACGCTTCGATGGCGTGCTCGCTGTCACCGTGTTCGAGCGCCTCGGCGCCTTCGAAGAAGAGAGCGCGCGCACGCGTGTCGTCGGCGCTCACGCCCACTGGAGTGCTCTGTGCCCACGCGGTGGTCGCCGACGAGGTGACCAGCCCGACCGTGAGAACACACGCCCGAATCGAGATGCGCACGAGCGGCACGGTACCATCGCGCTGATGCCGAGCGATTGCCGCAGCGTGAGCCGACACGTAGACTCGTTTCGATGACGCGCCGCTACCGCGACGTGCGAGTCCTCGCCGGCGGAGGGATGGCAGAGATCGTTCTCGCGCGCGAATCGCTCGACGACGGCGCCGAGCGGACCGTGGTGATCAAACGCGTGTTGCGGCACCTTTGCCGCGAGCAGGAGTTTCTCGCGATGTTCGCGAGCGAAGCGCGGCTCGCGATGCAGTTGCATCACCCGAACGTCGTCGAGGTCGTCGACGCCGGCGAGTCCGATGGGATTCCGTTCCTGGTGATGGAAGCGCTCGACGGTGCGGACCTGCGCACGATCCTGCGCGATGCCTTCTCGCGGCGGACGCGATTGCCCGTCGGGGTCGCCTGCGCGATCGCGGCCGACGTGGCGCGCGGACTTCAATACGCACACGCGCTGCGTGGCACGAACGGTCAGCCACTCGGCGTGGTGCATCGCGACGTGTCTCCGCACAATGTGTTCGTCACGCGCGACGGTCGCGTGAAGCTGCTCGACTTCGGCATCGCCCGCAGTGCCGAACAACTCAACGTCACACGCACCGGTGTGTTCAAAGGCAAGGTCGGTTACGCCGCGCCCGAACAGATGAGCGCGATGCGGATCGATGCACGCGCCGACCTCTACTCACTCGGCGCCGTCCTCTGGGAGATGCTCACGACGCGCAAACTGTGGCGCGGCGAAAACGCGGCGTTCGTCGCACAGGCCGTGATGTCGCAGAGCCCGCCACCGCCCTCGTCGATCGCATCCG